>CAMPUN010000042.1 GCA_946997275.1 uncultured Porphyromonas sp. | reverse complement strand
TTCGGCATAAGAGATGGACTATGGATATGGTTCAGACTATGTCGTGAAAGCGCTCGGGTATCTCGACGATGAGACAGAGTCCCAGCATGGCGGGCTTATTCCACGCATAGGGGGGACGTATATAAGTTTGGAGCTTGCGAGCTAGTCTCGTCGTACTGTCCCACGGACGAGCCTTATGTTTGGTCACCTGTTGGATGGTCTTCGACCGCTTAGCGATATGTTTGGTCCAGCCCGCCTCTCGTCGGTCGGGATCGGCAAAGCGAGCCTCGATACGCTTCATGTCAAAGTAGCCGAAGTGAAAGAGGTAGAGCTGCGGATCAATGGTGAAATTGTGCCCCTTGATACGATGGAAGCCCGATCCCCAGACGACTGGCTGAGCGATGACGCAAGGCTTGGTGTAGCGTGTCGATAGCCGTGCGTAGTGACGCTGCTGGAGGAAAGGGCTATCCTCTCGGATGTCGGGTTCTTTCTCAAGATGCTGTCCTACATCGACGCCTAATCCTGAGACGCTGACGCCTACTTTGATCTGGCTCAGGTACTCTTTGAGTCCCATGCCAACGAGCGGGTCGACGACCAGTATTTCGTCTGCATCGACTCCGATGACGAGGTCGTAGCCTCCCGTCGTGAGTAGCTCCTTGGCGCACTCCGAGAGGAAGGCTAGTCGCTCCTTCTCGGCAGAGACTACCTGTCCTTGGATCTTATCCACCGCCACGACCGTAGCTTGAGGACACCAGTCGGGTAGGGGCTGATCCTTGCCATCTAAATAGATGTAGAGATGCTCCTCGCCTAGCTCTCGCCCGTAGTAGGCTGTCCACCGGCGCAGGTAGAAGTCATCGTTGCGCACCATCGTTAGGGCGGCAACACGCTTGGTCTTCATAGTCAGGCGCTAGGCGTCAATGTTGGCGTAGGTAGCGTTCTCCTCGATGAACTCGCGTCGTGGCTCGACATCTTCGCTCATGAGCATGGAGAAGACGGAGTCGGCGCTGGCGATATTGTCTATGGTCACCTTGCGGAGGGTACGCGTCTGCGGATTCATCGTTGTGTCCCAGAGCTGTATATCGTTCATCTCACCGAGACCTTTGTAGCGCTGTATCTTGATGCGGTTCTCCTGTCCGTTACCATACTTGGCGACGAAGTCAGCCTTCTGCTCATCTGTCCAACAATACTCCTCAATACGGTCTTTCTTGCAGAGATAGAGGGGCGGATTGGCAATGTAAACGTAACCGTTCTCAATGAGCGGACGCATATTGCGGAAGAAGAAGGTGAGGATCAGCGTCGCAATGTGCGCACCGTCCACATCGGCATCGGTCATGATGATGATCTTGTGGTAGCGGAGCCTGGAAAGGTTGAGCTCCTTGGAGTCTTCCTCTGTGCCGACGGTCACGCCGAGCGCCGTGTAGATATTCTTGATCTCAGCATTGTCTAGGATGCGGTGCTGCATAGCCTTCTCCACGTTGAGGATCTTACCACGCAAGGGGAGGATCGCCTGATACTTGCTATCTCGTCCCTGCTTGGCGGTGCCACCTGCGGAGTCTCCCTCCACGATGAATAGCTCGCACTCGCTTGGGTCTTTGCTCGAGCAGTCTGCCAGCTTGCCTGGTAGTCCACCGCCCGTGAGAGGCGACTTACGCTGTACTAGCTCGCGAGCTCTGCGTGCTGCGTGACGAGCCTGAGCTGCTAGGATGACCTTGTCCACGATGAGCTTAGCCTCTAGAGGATGCTCCTCGAGGTAGATCTCTAGCGCCTCGCTGACGGCTGCATCAACGATGCCGACTATCTCGCTGTTACCGAGCTTTGTCTTCGTCTGTCCCTCAAACTGTGGCTCAGCAACCTTGACACTGACGATAGCGGTCAAGCCCTCACGGAAGTCATCGCCCGATATCTCCTCCTTGATCTTGTCTAGGAGATGGGAGTCGGTCGCATACTTCTTGAGGGTGCGGGTCAGTCCACGGCGGAAGCCAGTCAAGTGCGTACCGCCCTCGATGGTGTGAATGTCGTTAACGTAGGTGTATACGTTCTCTTGATAGGAAGTATTGTAGGTCAGTGCCACCTCTACGGGTACGCCCTGCTTCTCTGTCGTGTGATGGATGACATCGTTAATGAGCGACTCCTTAGCACCATCCACGTAGCGGACGAACTCGCTCAGGCCATCCTCTGAGTAGAAGGTCCACGACTTAGCCTGTCCCTCCTCATCGTGTACTCGGTGGTCAATGAGCTTGAGGTGTAGACCAGCATTCAGATAGGAGAGCTCACGCAAACGGTGCGAGAGCGTGTCGCTACTATATACTGTCTCACGAAAGATCGTGTCGTCAGGCTTGAAGGTGATGCGCGTCCCCGTATCCGAAGCCTCACCGACCACCTCTACGCCAGTCAGAGGTTTCCCTCGGCTATACTTCTGACGGTAGATCTTGCCGTCACGATGCACCTCGGCAATGAGTGACTCGGAGAGCGCATTGACACAGGATACACCCACACCGTGGAGACCTCCTGACACCTTGTAGGAGCCCTTGTCAAACTTACCGCCAGCGTGTAGCACCGTCATGACCACCTCCAAGGCGCTCTTGCCCTCCTTGGCGTGCATGTCGACGGGGATACCACGACCGTTGTCGGTCACTTGGATAGAGTTGTCTGGTAGGATCTCAACTAGTACCTCGGTACAGTAGCCTGCTAGAGCCTCATCGATGGAGTTGTCGACCACCTCGTAGACAAGGTGGTGAAGTCCCTTCTCGCTGATGTCTCCGATATACATGGCGGGGCGCTTGCGCACTGCCTCTAGTCCCTCGAGGACTTGTATGCTACTGGCTGAGTAAGCACCTTTATCCTGTGGTGCAGTCTTTATGTCTTTCTCTTGTTCGCTCATTGTAATAGGCTTATCGTCACGAGAGGGGGCTCTGCTTTAGGAAGACAGTGATACCCCTCCCGCTAAGTGTCTTGAACAGTACAAAGATACAGAAAATGCGGGTATAATCCTCCTCCGAGCTTCTTTCCTTTGCAACAAAAGTGTCAATGCTCCGCAGTATACCTAGGAAAGGTCGCTCAGAGGACGGGCTAATGGCGCTTGACTCTCCTAAGCCAACACTCGGTATAGCGCTTGCGCAAGGAAAGAAGGAACATATACGACGAGTAGCGTATGCCACGGAGAGGCATTAGCCCTAGGTCTTGCATCGCCTCCTCCATCTTGGTGAGGTAGGCGTGACGCTCAGGGTGATCCATATGCGTCAAGCGATGGTACGCACGGTAGATCGTCTTGAGCGGATAGACCTCCAGTCGGCGCGCCACTTCGGGTGCTAGGTGTGGCGGATCGTTGCGCAGGAAGAGGATCCGGTCACGACAAGCTAGGGTTAGGTCATAGACATTTTGCGGCTTAGCCACATGCACGATGCTCGTGGCGTGCAGTCGATAGTGGTAGAGCGTGCGGTCTGTGCAGATCAAGCAGGTAGCACGAGCCACTAGACTAGGCAGCAGGTAGTAGTCCTCAAAGACCCGCCCCTCGGGCATCCGCTCATTATCAAACAGCTCACGGGGAAAGAGCTTATTCCAAAAGTGCCCAGACACTTTGTCGCCAGTCATCATTAGAGTCAAAGCCTCTTGCGAAGAGAGCACCGTCAGGTCAGGCACTCGCATACCACGCCAATCCTTTATCGAGCCATCGGCATTGTGCCTTTGCGTAGGACAGAGCACGATGGCAGGCTGCGTGGGCGCTTGTCTTAGAGCGTCGTAGAGCGTTGACACATGGTGAGGATCTATCCAGTCATCCCCATCGATCCAGGCGATGTAGTCGCCTTGCGCTAGGTCTAGAGCGCGATTGCGCAGACGAGCTATCCCGCCATTGTGCTCCATACGGTGCAGTTGCATCCGCGCGTCCTCGGTAGCATGCCTGCGAGCTATCTCTGGCGAAGCATCTGTTGAGGCATCGTCCATCAGCAAGACCTCCAGATTGGGGTAGTCCTGCGAAGCGACCGATGCCAGACAACTATCGAGATAAGCCTCCTCATTGTAAAAGGTGACTATCAGCGTAATCAGTGGCTGGGTGTCAGACATATCAAGTTAGATCAAGGTAAATGTTCAGTAAATTGCTATTAAGCTTTGCGGGTTCGTACGAAGAGCCACTCTTCGGAGGTCGCTTCGTCGATTATCTCTAGTCCCACGGACGCTAACCCTGAGCAGATGGCTGTGCGGTCCGAGAGGAGGAAGCCACTGAGCCACACCTCGCCACCTGATCGTACAGCCGCTACGTAGCTGGGGAGGTCCTGTAGGATGATGTTGCGGTGGATATTGGCAAAGAGCAGATCCGCCTTACTGGGGTAGGCGGAGAGGCGCGCAGCGTCACCATGTAGTACGCTGATCCGCTCCGTGGGGGCGAAGCCGTTGAGCTGGAGGTTGTGCAGCGTATTGGTCACGCATTCGGACGATATGTCTATCGCTACGAGCGAGTCGGCACCGAGTAGCAGAGCCGCTATGCCGAGGATGCCCGTCCCGCACCCCATATCGATCACTCGAGCGCCCGTCACGTCGTAGTCGAGTAGATGCTCTAGGATCATGCGAGTCGTGTGGTGCTCGCCCGAGCCAAACGAATTGTACGCCTCGATGAGTAGCTGTAGCTCATGCGTTGGTAGTGTCGGAGCTAGCTGTGGCGTGGTGACCAGCATGCGCCCCCGTAGCGATATCGGCTCAAAGGTCGTGCTGCGCCACGCTGCCAGCCAGTCACTAGAGGGCGCCAGCTCGTGGCGATAGTGCCACGCTATATCATATAGTGTCAAGGCTCCCGCATCAGTGGCGAGCTGGCAGTCAACCTCTCCGCTCTCCTGCCAAGCGTCATCGGAAATGTAGGCCTGAAGCAACCCTTTGTCAGGCTCCTCCTGAAAGCTTTCGAAGCCCCAGTCGGCTAGCGTCTGCGCGAGCAGAGGCATCGCCCATTCCGTCTCTCCGAGTTGCTCCGTGGTAAAGGTGTAGTGATGGTACATAGCGTTGTCAAGCGGCTAAGCTTGTTGGGGTTAGTTTGTCTCTCTTGGTGAGTAGTACGATGATGGCGGTGATACCCTTGCCGATGGATGAGAGGGAGATAGCCCACCAGACGGCTGGCAGTCCCCAGCCTAGGTATATCAGTAGGAGTGCTAGCGGTATGCGTAGCAGATTGCCCACGATGCTGATTATGGCTGGCGTATTGCTCCGTCCTACACCGTAAAACAGCCCCTGCGTCGTAATCTCCGCCATGATAAAGAGCTGGGAGAAGCTGGCGATGTAAAGGTATCGTCCGCCCTCTATATAGGTCTCAGGATCTGGTACAATCAGCGCAAAGAACGCCCGGCCGAGGAAGAGAAAGAGCAACGTCCCGAAGAGACCTATCGATAGCGTCATGAGGATCGTCGTCTTGTAGCCACGCCACACACGGTCAAACTGTCGTGCCGCATAGTTGTGCCCTACGAAAGTCGCTAGGGCAGTGCAAAAGCCTTGGCACGCATTCCACGTCACGCCCTCTAGCTGTCCGCCAGTCGTCATGACCGCCACACCGATAGCGCCACCCTGCTCAGAGGCTAAGCGACCCATAAATATGCTGATCAGCGCAAAGAGCGAGTTGAGTAGCACCACTGGTACACCGATAGCGAAGATGCGTCGGCTCTGCTCTCCCGCTAGCTTTGTCACGATAGAGCTCCCGTCAAGTATCTTGTCGCGGTGCTGCATGCGATAGTAGAGGATAGCGCAGACGGCCAGCTGAGAGAGGAGTGTGGCGAGGGCCGCTCCGACGACTCCTAGATGGCAGACGAAGATGAGCAGCGGGTCAAGGATCATGTTGAAGAGTAGCCCCAGCGAATTGATCTTGAATGGGGTCATGCTCTGTCCATGCGCATTGTAAATGCCACTCATGGCGAGCGTCAGGAAGTAACCCGGCAAGCCAATCAACACGATGCGCAGGTAGTTCAGCGCCATCTGGTGCACATCTGTCTCTAGATTGTAGACGCCCACGATGGGAGAGCCAAAGAATAGGTAGACGAGTGCCAGGAGAGTCCCGACGATGAGTGCCCAGGTGGTACAGTGGCGAGCGTACTTGATCGCCAGTGGTTTATCGCGCTCTCCGAGGCTCTGCGAGACGCACACCTCGGCGCTGGTCTTGGTGAGCTGAGCGATCGACGTGGCGATCCATAAGAGCACTCCGATGACTCCGACGGCGGCCACCTCACGACTGCCGAGACGTCCGAGCCACGCCATGTCGGTGAAGTTGTACGCCATCTGGACAAACGAGGTGGCGACGATCGGAGCCGCCAGTCGCAGTAGTTGCTTACGGATCGGTCCTTGAGTGAAGTTTATGCTATCAGTTTTGATGATTTTACCTTCTAGTGAGAGCTGTCATCTAGCGCGACAGCCTCGGTTACAAACTCGGTGCAAAGGTATCAAAAATGGGGGCAGGAAACGGAATTTCCCCACGGAGGAACGAAATAAAAGTTCCGAAGAATGAAATGAAACTTCGGAAGAATGAAATCGAAGTTCGGAAGAATTTGTTCGTTCCTCGCTGGATAATCTAAGATCTCCACCGAGGGATCGCTTGATTTCCTTGATAGTGCCGTCGATGAACTCATCCTAAATAATGCATCAGCCCTAGAAGAAACAACCGTGCCCTCTGGATGGCAAAGATTTTCATGCCCATGAAAATCCATTTTCTTCCGTATGAAAATCCATTTTCATCCGATGGAAACAGGAAAAGAGCCCGATGAGACGACAAAAAGAGAGGAGGTGCCGATTACGACATCTCCTCTTATCAAATGTTGGGGCGAAGTTTACCGCTTCGTCTAGCTCAGCTAGTGGCTTACGATGAGCGTGAGGCGGTAGTTGCGCAGGGGCATGGGGTAGTTGGCGACTACATCGTAGGCTTGGCTCAGGAGGTTGTTGCACTCGAGCTGTAGACGCAGGCCGTACCCTCGGACGGTGCGCTCGTAGGCGAGGGCTAGGTCGTTGGTGTACCACGGCTGGAGGTGATTCTCGGGGAAGTTTTCCAGCTGACTGTACCGCTCGCCGGCGTAGATGAAGTTGTAGTTGAGCTGCCACCCCTTGTACTGCAGGATTGCCGTGGCGGAGCCACTATGCCAGGGGATGTAGGGGATCTGGTGGCGGTAGTAGCTCTCCTTAGGATCGGTGACCTCGATGGCTCGCTGATAGGTGTACTGAGCTCGTAGAGATAGCTGCAGGTCACGGATCGGGACGAGGCTCCAGGTGCACTGAGCGTCGATGCCTCGTATGTCGACCTTGCCGAGATTGATCATGGTCCAGCGGAATTGCTGTCCCTTGGGGTAGGCGATGATTTTGTTGGTCACGAGATTGTAGTAGGCGTCTATCTTGAAGTCCAGGGTGTGGAGCCACGGCTTTTGCGGTGCGAGCTGGTACTGCAACCCTACGTTGTACTGGGTGGTGTGCTCAGGGTCGAGCTTGACATTGCCTATCTCGGTGTAGTATAGATCGTTGAAGGTGGGTAGGCGAAAGCTTTGCTTATAAAAGGCGTTAAGTCGTAGATCAACCGCCTGCCACGGCTTGACCGACAGGATGGCTGCGGGGATGAGCTTGCGAAAGAGGGGAGCTCGTGTGAGTAGCTTCGCTTTGTCCTGAGCTAGCGTGCCGAGGAG
>CAMPUN010000041.1 GCA_946997275.1 uncultured Porphyromonas sp. | reverse complement strand
TCGAGCTACCAGGTGTCACCGAGCCTCAGCGTGTTCGTGAGCTACTGCAGCGCAGCGCGAACCTCCAGTTCTGGCGCACCTATACCTATGATGAGATTGCTAGCGACCTCATGGACGCTAACAATCGTCTCACCGCTATGGCAAATGGCAAGGACCTAACGCCTGCCGACACGACTACTACGGCGGCTGACTCGACAGCTACGGCAGCTGACTCGACAGCTGTACAGAAGCCCGCCACAACAGGTGTAGAGGATGTACTCTTTAGCAAGCTCAACGTTACCAATCGTGGTACCATCGTTGGCTACGCTCGTCGTGCTGATCTAGACAAGATCGATGAGATGCTTGAGGAGGCTCAGAAGCAAAAGATGATCCGTGAGGATCTGATGCTCCTCTGGGGCAACTCGCCTATCAAGGATCCACAGACGGGTAAGGAGACAGACATCTACGAGCTATACGCTATCCGTGGTAACCGCAATGCGCTCCCCGATCTAGGTGGTGAGGTGGTCACCTCGGCACGTAGTGAGGTGCGTAACGACCTCGGTCAAAACCGTCCCGTCGTCACCATGACTATGAACGATGAGGGCGCTCGCAAGTGGGCTCGCCTGACGGGAGACAATATCGGTCGAAGCATTGCTATCGTCCTCGATGGTGTCGTCTACTCCGCACCTAATGTCAATTCGGAGATTACAGGCGGACGCTCTGAGATCTCGGGTCACTTCACTGTCGACGAGACGACCGACCTTGCCAACGTCCTCAACTCTGGACGTATGGAGGCTTCTGTCGAGATCGAGCAGGAGAGTGTCGTCGGACCTACCCTCGGTAGCGAGTCTATCAAGGCTGGTATCATCTCCTTTGCGATAGCTATCATCCTACTGATGATCTACATGTGCCTCGCTTACGGCCTTATCCCAGGTCTCATCGCCGATGGCGCTCTGATCCTCAACAGCTTCTTCACGCTCGGTGTCTTAGCCTCTTTCCACAGTGTCTTGACCTTGTCCGGTATTGCGGGACTTGTGCTGACGCTCGGTATGGCGGTGGATGCAAACATTCTGATCTTCGAGCGTATCAAGGAGGAGCTACGCGCTGGCAAGTCCATGACCCGTGCTATCCAGGACGGTTATGGCAACGCCTTCTCAGCAATCTTTGACTCCAACCTCACGACCGTCATCACGGGTGGTGTGCTCTATGCCTTCGGTACTGGACCTATCCGTGGCTTCGCTACGACGCTCATCATCGGTGTCATCGCTTCCTTTATCACCGCCGTCTTCCTAACGCGTATCGTTGTCGAGGCGCTTGATAAGAAGGGTCGCATGGACAAGGTTACTTATACGACCTTCCTTACGCGCAACCTGCTCAACAACCCAACCTTCAAGATCCTCGAGAACCGCAACAAGGGCTTTATCATCTTTGGCTCTATCCTAGTGCTCGGACTCATCGGCTCGTTCGTATGGGGTCTCAACAGAGGTATCGAGTTCTCCGGCGGTCGCAACTATATCGTCGCCTTCGAGCAACCAGTCTCTTCGGCTGAGGTGCGTGAGGCTCTCACGAAGCCTCTCGAGGAGCATGTCCTCGTCACTTCAATCGGTACGGAGGGCAACCAGGTTCGTATCTCGACCAACTACGGTATCGGCATGACCCAGGAGAGCGAAGACGAGGAGCTACTCGTCATCGGTAAGGTCTTCGAGGGAGTCCAGAAGTTCCTCCCACAGGGTACGACCCAGCAGCAGTTTGTCGACAACTATGTCGTCAGCTCACAGCGCGTTAGCCCGAGTATGTCTAAGGATATCTCTCGTCAGGCTATTATAGCGGTGGTTCTCTCCCTAATCTTCATGGGACTGTACATCTTGCTCCGCTTCCGCAACTGGGCCTTCTCGCTAGGAGCCTTCGCCTCTGTGGCTACGACCACGCTACTTATCGTGGCGAGCTACATACTCCTCTGGCAGATTATGCCGTTTACGATGGAGCTGGATCAAAACTTCATCGCAGCGCTACTGGCGATCATCGGATACTCTATCAACGACGTGGTCGTCGTCTTCGACCGTGTCCGTGAGACGCTACACAACTATCCGAACCGTGAGGAGAAGCTTGTGATGAATGATGCGCTCAATAGCACGCTAGCTCGTACCGTACAGACAACCTTCTCGACCTTCCTAGTGGTCTTCATCATCTTCCTACTCGGTGGAGCCTCTATGCGTAGCTTTACCTTTGCGCTACTCATCGGTATCGTCTACGGTATCTTCTGTACGCTCTTCGTCGCATCGCCTATCGCTTACCTAGTACGCAATAAGCAGCAACGTAAGAAGCTCGCAGCAGCGAAGAAGTAAGCACACCTACTCGCTCTCCTCTCAGAGAGAGCTGAAACTAAAGTCGGAGCCTACCCACACTACGTGGATAGGCTCCGATTGTTCTGTCAAAAAGCTATCGACGAGGCAACTACAGTCTGACAAAAGCCGTATCTTTGTCACGATAGAGCGCATGCGATTGCTGTGCGGGCAGTAGCCGTCTGGAACTCTGCCGTCAGCGCTAGCCTATTCGTTGTTGCGCGACCGTGTACCAAACAGATACTTAATATGACAAGAACTCAGTTACTCCACTTCGCCACTACGCTGGCGATCATGCTCTTCGCTCTGCCTGCGATGGCGCAAGAGATCACTTTGCGCACGACAATGCAAACGAATAGTAGTACGACAGAGCAGTTTGCCATGAAGATCAAGGCGCCCAAAGGATCCACCTATTACATTGACTATGGTGATGGCACGGGTACCAAAGAGAAGTACGGCAGTGGGTATTCAGAGACCGTTTACTACAGCTTCGCCGACATGTCCTCCCGTAGCGAGCACCAAGTAGAGGTGTGGGGAGCTGACTTTTTGGAGTTTTGGGCTATAAGCAATAAGAGCGTCACGGAGCTCACCGTGAAGGATTGCAACAGCCTAGAGACGCTTTCCTGTGGCAATAATAAGATAGAGAGCCTGGACCTCTCGGGCTGTAACAAGCTCACCACCGTCATTTGCAATAGCAACCAGATCTCTTCGCTAAAGTTGCCTGCCTCGGTGACTAGCGTTGACTTTTCGAGGAATCGTCTCTCGCTTGCGAACTTCCCCGAGCGACGTCCTGGTATGAGCTATCGGTATGCTCCTATGCGCCCGGCCTACCTCTCTAAGAATAAGATAAACGGTCTGACCGTAGACCTGACCGAAATGCTAGAGTTTGAGGGGACTAAGTCCACCTTCAAGTGGTACTACTTTGAGAATAAGGGGACGAATGCCAATCCAGCCTTGCTGATTGATCCAGCGACCTATACGGAGCGTGATGGAGTCTTCACCTTTCATCAGGAGCCTGGGCGACCCATCTACTGTGTCGTTGCCAATAGTGCCCTGCCAAGGCTTAACAACATCAATGACTTCTACGGCATCATGCCGATAGAGCTCAGTGGCGCAGAGAAGAAGCTGGAGCAAGTACATGCAGCCTTTGTAACAGACAAGTATACGACAGAACGCTTGACCTTTGATCTACAGCTCAGTGCCACCAAAGAGGGCACGCCCTGCCTCGTAGATTGGGGTGATGGATCCTTTGAGGAGGCTACCCTAGGCGTAGAGCCCGTGACCTTGCGACACAACTTCGTCGATGCCAAAGTGGATCGCCAGCATACCGTCCAGATACAGTGTGCAGACCTAGACTTGATGCGCCTCCCTGAGCTTTGTGGCTTGATCAAGTTTGCTCCGACCACCGTACCCTGCCCCGTCAAGCGACTGATACTGGATAATAATCGTGTGTCAGAACTTGAACTTGACCTGTCGGCTTTCGTCCAGTGCGAAGAGATCTCCGCCAATGGTTGCTATATGAGCCAAGTCAAGCTACCCCAAGCTAAGCAACTCAAGAAGCTCTCTCTACGAAACGGTTCCATCACCGAGATAGATCTCTCGCCCTATACAGAGCTAGAGGAGCTGACGCTATCGCTCAATAAGCTGAGCGCACTAGATCTGAGCGCACAGACGCATCTCAAGAAGGTGGACGTATCGCACAATAAGCTGAAGAGCCTCACGATGCCCACCTCTAGGGAGGCCCTTGAGGAGCTGGACTGCTCCTCCAATGCGATCCCTATGTATCTGCTACCTACCAAGGGCGCAATGAGCAAATATCTATATGCTCCGCAAGAAGCCTTTGAGATCACACCAGAGATGCTAGATGGCTGTACGATAGATCTATCTATGTTTGACAATTTGGTTGGAGTCGAGACAGCTCCCCAGCCGACGACCTACCTTTGGCTACATGCCGAGGATGAGTCGAAGTTTATCATGGAGGGCGTGCACTATGATGTCGCTGGCGGTAAGTTCACCTTTAAGTTCAAAGAGCCGACCAAGATCTTCTGCACGATGGAGACGAACGCCTTCCCGCTCCTAGCCGCAGGTGGCAAAAGCTACCGTACCAAGCCGATCATCGTACCGGCACAAGGAGGCACCGCCATAGATAGCTCCATGACGGCAGAGACTCCGCTACAGATGAGCGTGCGTGGTCGAGAGATCACTCTTGAAGCGACACAGAGCCTTGTCGCTCAGATCTTTGCCGTGGATGGTAAAGTAGTCTGGACGAAGGCGCTGACTGCTGGAAGCGTGGAAACGCTAACCTTGCCACAGGGGGCATACATCCTTCATACTGAGGGGATGGATCCTGTGCGACTGGTCATCCGATAGGAGGCCAGGCGTCTCGTCTAGCTTCACTAGGTAAAGGTAGACCTACGCCCCTGCTTTTGTTGAGGCAGTGGCGTGACGATATTACAGCTGCGGAGGTAGTCTGAGACTCCTCCGTGGCTTTTTTTCATCTCCTCGGGAGGAAAGGGAAAATTCTTCGGACTTATGATTTGGTTCTTCCGAAGTTTCATTTGATTCTTCCGAAGAAATTTTCTTTTCCTCCGAAGAATTGGCTCGCGATTCTAGTGGCGCTAGTGCTTCTAGTGATACTAGTGCCTCTAACCTCTAACTTATAATCTCTAATTTCTAACCTCTCACCTCTAATCTCTAACATCTAACCTCTAAATTCGTACCTTTGCGGTATATCTAAGATACTTATCCTCTTATGACCTCAAAAGATTCAGTTCAGAAGCTCACTATCGCCCAGTCGGTAGCTCATCGTTTGCTGGCTATACAGGCTGTCGAGCTTCGTCCAGACGCACCCTTTACTTGGGCTTCTGGTTGGCTTAGCCCTATCTATTGTGACAACCGCAAGACGCTCTCCTATCCCGAGCATCGTAGCTACATCAAGCAAGCCTTTGCCCTCCAGGTGAGCGACCTCTATCCCGAGGCTGAGGTGGTGGCTGGCGTTGCCACGGGTGCTATCTCGTGGGGAGCTTTGGTGGCAGACGAGCTGGGACTGCCCTTCGTCTATGTACGCTCCTCCGCTAAGGATCATGGCAAGCAAAACCTCATCGAGGGCTATCTACCCGAGGGCGCTCGTGTCGTAGTCATCGAGGATTTGATCTCTACGGGCGGCAGTAGTATGAAGGCTGTCGAGGCGCTGCAAGCAGCCGGCGCACAGGTCGAGGGACTCATGGCGGTCTATACGCACGGCTTTGCCGAGGCAGAGGAGCTCTTCGCCAAGGCAGGCGTGGAGATGCGCACTCTGACCGATTACAACGAAGTCATTCGCCAGGCCGTCTCTGCCGGTTACGTCTCTGAGAGCGACCTCGAGATGCTCGCTCAGTGGCGACAGAACCCGAGCCAGTGGGGTCGCTAGCATTAACAGATTAGCTTACACGAGCACTCCTATGACGATACAAAGCCAACCCGTCGCCTCTACTTATAGTTGTGAGGCGATCTATCGTAAGATTAGCGACCTGACCAATCTAGAGGAGCTACATCAGCTACTAGAGGAAAAGCAGGTCAAGGTCTCCTCGCTCAGTAGCGACCGTTGCGAAATACAAGCGCAGGTGATGAAGTTCTCGGCAGACCTCGCGCTCGTCGTCTCCGAGCGTATCCCCACCGAGGAGGTGCGCTATCAGATCGAGCACGACATGCTCCCCGCTAAGGTCTCCATACGGCTCACCCCGCAGGAGAGCGAAGGTAGCACCTTGGTCGTATCCATGGAGGCAAAGCTCAACCCCTTTGTCGCTGGCATGGTACAGCCTCGCCTAGAGGAGGCGGTCCAGTACATCGCCAATATGCTGGGGCAGATACGCTACGACGCATAGTCCAAAGCTAGAACGAAGACAAGGATGAAGGGCGCCCGCATAATGCTTTTATCGCTCATGACGCTCCTACTACTGGGGTGTCAAGGCGAGGTGCAGTACGCCACGCCCCTGCGTCCAGTGCACTATCCGATCTACTTCGCCAGTGCCGAGGGTCGTGCGCTCATACCCGTCGGGGGTTACCTGCGCATCACCAAGCCCTCCACGGCGACCTCCGCCATCGGCTTCGGAGGCATCCTGGTCATTCACGGCTTCGCTGGGAGTGGCACGGCCGATTACTACTACGCTTACGACCTTGCCTGCCCTAAGGAGCTAGATCCGACGAACGCTTTGCTGGTCAATGACAAGCTCGAGGCGGTCTGCCCTAAGTGTCACAGCCGCTTTAGCATCGTCTATGGCGGTGGCACGCCAGTCCAAGGGCCTGCGCAGAGTCCGCTCTTGCCTTACCGTGTATTACCCATCGATGGGGGACTATTGATTACAACGCCTGAGCTATGAATAAGCTAGTCCGATACGCCCTCTGTCTCCTCTGTCTGTGGAGCCTCCTAGCGACAGCCGTCCAGGCGCAGTCGCGCTACGACTACGACATACCGCTACCCGCCTTCGACAAGGATCCCCACGAGCTCCTCTACCGTGGCGAGACGCTCCACAGCTTTCTGATCAATCCCTACACGGGTGCGCTCTATGAGTCGCGTCCCGACACGCTGAGCACGCTCTTTCACGATCAGGTGAAGGCGGAGAGTCGCTCCATCGTGATGGCTTACCTCGGCAACTTGAGGTCTCCGTGGATTGATATGGACTACTTCAACCGCTTGCGCCCGCAGCATCGCTTCCTCTTTGATCAGACGCTCTCGGGCTTTGTATGGGACGAGTCTAGGCGGCTCTTCTATCGTACGAAGACTCCTTTCTCCAAGCTCTTCTATCAGCGCAATGGAGATGCGCAGAGAAGGGAAGAACAGTTTGACGGAACGATAGCGTTCAACCTCGGCAAGCGCCTAGCGATGGGGGCCGACTTCAACTACACCTACTCTCCTGGCTACTACATAGGCAACCGCACGAAGAGCTGCGACTACCGTCTCTTTGCCGCGTTGACCCTAGATCGCTACGAGGCGTATCTCTCGGGCGGCGGCAACTTCGCACGCATTACCGAGAATGGCGGTATCCTCGAGGATAGCTATGTCAACGACCCGACACGGGGCAACTCAGGCAGGCGCAATCTGGAGAGCCACGAGATACCCGTTCGTCAGGCGGAGCAGGTTTGGAACGGTATCGATGATGCCCACTTCTTCCTCTCGCACCGCTACAACTTCGGTTCCTCTCGTCCGCGCAGTGCTAGTGACACGCTGACGATCTTTGGCGAGCGTCGCACCGATGCCGACACAACGCGCTTCGTGCCGATAGCCAGTGTGGGGCATATCTTGAGCTTCAGGCAGGGCGTGCATCAATATGTGAACCGCAACCAAGCCACCTGGGAGCAGTACCCCAATCACTACGCCTACATGCACAAAGGGCC
>CAMPUN010000040.1 GCA_946997275.1 uncultured Porphyromonas sp. | reverse complement strand
GCATCGAGGTAGTGCCCTCGCTCTACAATGTTCTGAAGTATCTACAGAGCCAAGGGTACGACCTGACAGGCTTGCCCGACACGGAGGAGGCTTTTGCCAAGGATCTGATGTCTCGTGGCGCACTCTACAACAACTATGCGGAGGGCAATAAGCAACTGCTCCTAAGTAGCAACTACCCCGCCTTTGTCTCGACGAAAGAGCTGACGCAGTGGACCGACGATACCTTCCTTACTGCACTCAAAGACAGTATAGAGGGTCGCTACGGGGCGATACCTGGTCACGACCTCGTTTTAGAGCGTGACGGTGTCGAGGGCATTGCGGTGACCCGACTCACTTATGGTAAGGTGGCGCTTCTACCTCAGCCCGGTTCTGGTAGCGGAGAGCTAGACTTCAAGATGGTGCATGGCTCCACCTCCGTGCCCGCTTACCCATACATAGCCAGCTACTTGTGGGCTCGCAACGGCTGGCACGCTGATGTCTTGATGCACTTCGGTACGCACGGCAGTCTGGAGTTTATCCCCGGCAAGCAGGTAGCGCTGAGCAACTACGACTACACCGATAGGCTCGTACGTGATCTGCCACACATCTATTACTATACGACAGCAAATGTCGGCGAGTGTATGATCGCCAAGCGTCGCTCCTACGGGCAGGCGGTCTCTTACTTGGCTCCGCCCTTTATCGATACGCAGCTAGACAAAGAGATGCAACCGCTACGCGATTTGACCGATCGCTATCTAGCTTCGGAAAAAGATGACGACGCCCTCTCCAAGCGGATCAAAGAGATGACCATCGCTAAGGGCTTTCACAGAGATCTGAAGCTAGACTCCACGATGAGCAAGCCCTACACGAGAGACGAGATTGAGCTAATCGCCAGCTTCGTCGACGAGCTAGCCAATGCTAAGATAGTGGGCGGTATGTACACGACAGGCGTCCCCTTCTCCTCGGAGAAGATCCGCTCCAGTGTCCGCCTCCTCTCGGTCGACCCAATAGCCTATGCACTGGCTCAGGTGGACAAGTCTCGCGGACGGATCACCGACGCTCAGATCAAGGACGATGTCTACTTCAACGCTCGTTACCTCCGTCCTGCCGACCGCTTCGTGGCTCGTGTTCAGGATCGGGAGATTGCCTCGGGAGAGGTCGATGCGCTCATTCAGTCGCTAGGCGTTAGTCGCGCCGAGCTAGCTCGTGCCGATCAGTTCCTCAAGGCACAACAAGAGGAGAGCGCACAGACTGATATGATGGGCGGTATGCCTGCAGGTATGATGGGCGGTGGAATGCCTAAGGGAATGCCAAAGGATATGCCTAAAGGTATGCCAAAGGGAATGCCAAAGGATATGCCTAAAGGTATGCCAAAGGGAATGCCCAAAGGTATGGGTGGCGGTATGCCTCCTCACGGCAAGCCCGCCAGTGCCGAGACGAAGAAAGACCCCAAGCTGGTACTCCTCGCCGAGGGTATCAGTCTGTTACGTCGCTCCGTAGCGCAGATACCATATTACAAGCGAATGCTGGCCACTTCGCCACAGATTGAGCTGGCTTCGCTCGCCAATGCGCTTAGTGGTGGCTATACGGCACCTTCACCAGGCGGAGACTTCATCGCTAGTCCCTCCGTACTACCCACAGGGCGCAACCTCTACGCCATTGATCCCGAGATGACGCCCACAGCAAAGGCGTGGGAAGATGGACAGCAACTAGCCGATGCGCTTATCGCTGACTACCGCTCTCGTCACAACGACTCGATACCCCGCAAGGTGAGCTTCACGCTCTGGAGCAGTAGCTTCATCGAGAGCGAGGGCACCACCATCGCTGAGATTATGGCGCTCCTCGGTGTCGAGCCCGTGCGTGACCGCCGTGGTAAGGTGATCGACGTGCGCGTCATTCCCATCAAGGAGCTCGGCAGACCTCGTGTGGATGTGGTCATACAGACCTCGGGCCAACTCCGAGACATCGCAGCCTCCCGACTTTTCCTCTTGCAAAAGGCTATGGACCTCGTCGCAGAGACCAAGGATGGCAAGACTCCCAACCAGATAGCCCTCGGACGTGTCGAGGCGGAGCGTGTGCTCCTAGAGCATGGCGTACCCCCCGAGCAGGCTCGTAAGCTTAGCGGCAAGCGCATCTTCGGAGGTCTCAACGGTGCCTACGGTACTGGCATTCAAGAGATGGTCGAGAGCGGTGACCGCTGGGAGAAAGAGAGCGAGATTGCCGAGGTTTATATGAACAATATGGGCGCCATCTATGGAGACGAAGAGCTCTGGGGCGAGACCGCCAAGGGAATCTTTGAGGCGGCACTGCAAAACACGGATGCCGTCGTTCAGCCCCGTCAGAGCAATACGTGGGGCGCGCTAAGCTTGGATCACGTCTATGAGTTTATGGGCGGGCTCACCCTCTCCGTACGTCACGTCACAGGCAAGGATCCCGAGGGCTACTTCACCGATCTGCGCAACCGTCGTCGTGTCAAGACGCAGGAGATCAAGCAAGCTATCGGCATCGAAGCTCGCACCACCATCCTCAACCCCACCTATGTGCGTGAGCAGCTCAAAGAGGGCGCTGGAGCGGCAGATGCTATCGACGAGACCATCCGCAATACCTATGCGTGGAACGTTATGAAGCCCTCCGCCATCGACAAGGAGCTCTGGGATGCCCTCTACGATATGTATGTCGTGGACAAGCATCAGCTCGGCACGGTCGACTTCTTCGAGCGAAACAACCCCGCAGCCCTGCAAGACCTCACCGCCTCCATGATGGAGACCATTCGCAAGGGGTACTGGCAGGCGACTGCAGAGCAAAAGCAGACCATCGCTCGGCTCCATGCCGAGAGCTTGGCAAAGGCGGGTGCTGGCTGTAGCGGTATGGTCTGTGACAATGCTAAGCTGCGTAAGATGATCCAAGATCAGCTCACACCCGAGCAGCAGCAAGGGTACACCGCCGCCCTAGACAAAGCGCTCAAGGTGACCTCACAGTCTGACCAAAAGCAGCAGGTACTCTCGAAGGACTCGGACAAGACCCAGGGCAAGAAGCAGTCCTCAGGCTCTGCCTCTGCAGAGGATCAGGATAGTCTCTCCACGACCGAGATAGTCATCATCGGAGGCGTCGTAATCGTCCTCATACTGGTGATCTCCATCCTTTACAGCAGACGTAAGAAGCGTACGAAGTAAGAGATGATACTCATCGTTTCCATCTTTGCGCTCCTAGTAGCGCTCACCACCACAGCCGTACGATCTGACCGTAGGGTGCGACTAGCACATGCGGTACTCTATATCGTAGGCTTGGTGGCGACCCATCAGGCGACCCTGCGGGTGAGCAAGCTAGCCCTCGACACTATGCTACGACAGGCGGAGCAGCTCTCCACACTCGCCATGATGGTCTCGCTAGAGCTACTGCTCACGATGGCGGTCGTCACCTACCGACCCGCGCGCCGACCTCTGCATACGATCTATCATCGAGAGGGACTAGTCGTAGCGGTCATGACCGCTTGCCACCAGATAGCTGTATGGCTCCCCTCGCTACTGATGCTACCTGCGCTATGCTACCTGAGGAGCTTCGTCATCTACAGCATGCCTGGGGTCCATTACTGGGCAGTGACCATAACCTTTGCTGTGGTGCTCCTATTACTCATCGAGCTAACACCTCGCCTGATACGTGATCGGGAGTTCCTCCGTCTGCTCGCTATGCTCTTGGCTGGGGTGCTAGCCGTGGGGAGCGTCATAGCCTACATCCTCATACCAGAGCGCACCCAAGCTCCAGAGGTCCAGCTAGACAGCTCCTCACCTAGAGAGCTGTGCATCCTCCTCGCAACCCTCGCTGGTGGCATGCTCGTCGGCTATATAGCCATGCTCATCAAGGCAAAAGGCTCACGCAAATAAGACAGTTACACACAACAGATTACTATGAAATTCATTTCAGACACTATGTTTCTCCTCTCCAATGGTCTCCTCATACCGGTGATCATTGGACTACTCCTACTCTTCCTCCTAGCCCTCCTCATGCTGGGCGGACTCATCGAGCGGGCACAGCGCTACAAGCGACTACAGCAGCGCTACTTCTCCCATCAGCGTGAAGACGCCAGCGCACTACTCGGCAGACTGCGCCAAGAGCTAGGCGGTGAAAGCCAAGAGACAGCTCGGCTAGACCTCTTTGAGGAGCTCCTGCGCTCGCTCCTCACGGCTCCCGCAGCTGAGCGTAGCCTACTCATCGGCGAGTATGAGCTACGCCTCGACAAGCGACTCGTCTATCCGCAAGTCTTGACCAAGTTCGGCCCAATCCTCGGACTAATGGGTACCCTCATACCAATGGGACCAGCGCTCGTCGGGCTTAGCAGTGGCGATATGGCGACCATGGCGTACAATATGCAGGTCGCCTTTGCAACCACCGTGCTGGGACTCTTCGTCTCCGCCATCGGCTATCTAACCTTGCAGAGACTCCACCGCTATCACCACCAAGAGCTCATCTACATCGACTACATCGACGAACTCCTAACCCAAGCTGAAGATGAGACGAAGAAGTAAGCGACGCACACTGCGCCACGATGACACCGATCCATCATCGCTCGTGAGCAACCTCTTTGACGTGGCGATGGTCTTTGCCGTGGCACTCATGGTGGCACTGGTCACGAAGTTTAGCATGACCGAGATGCTCACGCAGGAGGACTTTACCATCATCAAGAACCCTGGCAAGGACAATATGGAGATCATCTCCAAGAAAGGCTCCACCATCGAGCGGTACACACCGACCGACAGCGAGGACGCCTCCAGTCAGCGCCGAGGCAAGCGCGTCGGCATCGCCTACGAGCTGGAGAATGGCGAGGTCATCTACATCCCCGAGGAGTAAAGCGTGCCAGCCCCCTCACAGACCGCTAAGCCATCCCTAACCCATCGCTAAAAGGGCGCTAACCAGACCCTAAATAGCCCCTAAATCATGACAGCCCCCACGGCTCTCTACGACTAGAAACCCGTGGGGGCTGTCGTTTGTGCCAATGCTTCGCTCGCTCATGCGGAGGAACCTAGAGTTTCCTACCGAGGAACCGAAGAGTTCCTCCCTTGGAACTAAAAAGTTCCAAGAAGGGAACCCTTTTTGGAACTCGCATGTGTCAGAAATAGAGTGCGATATGATGCTTCGACTATGAAAACTAGAGCATCGTGTCTTGGTAGTAGTCGAGCGCCTCGGTGATGTCGAGAGGTGCATTTTGTAGCTCGTGGACCTCACCGATGGCCGAGAGAGCAACGGTGGTGATGCGCTGTGCATCGCTATTCTTCTTGTCGTGGAGCATCAGCTCCCTGAGCGCATCGTAGTCTCGGCAGGTGATGGAGAGCGGACGGTACAGCTCCTGCACTACGGCGAGCAACTGGTGTAGCTCCTCCTTGGGGAAGCCCAGCTTGACATGCGAGAGATATAGCTCGGGCACGAGTCCCAGAGCGACCGCCTCGCCATGCAGCAAAGGTTTGTCACCGTGCTGATGGCTCCACGCCTCAAAGGCATGTCCGAAGGTGTGCCCTAGGTTAAGCTGGTGACGGAGCCCCTGGTCTAGACGATCCTGAGCCACGATGTCGAGCTTGAACTGCACCGCCTCACGAATGAGCGGGGTGAGTTGCTCTAAAGAGAGCGGTTGCTCGGGCAGCACCTGTAGCAGCCGACGCCACAGGTCGGGACTAACGAGCAGTCCATACTTGATCAGCTCGCCACAGCCTGAGCGTAGCTCTTCCTCTGGGAGGCTCTCCAGCCAAGCTGTGTCGCAGAGCGTCAGCGTGGTAGCTTCATCGGCAAAAGCTCCGAGGAGGTTCTTGACCCCCGCAAAGTTGACCCCGCATTTGCCCCCCACAGCAGCGTCTGCCATGGCGAGGAGCGTCGTGGGGAGTAGGACAAGCGAGACACCCCGCATATAGATCTGAGCGAGGAAGCCGACGGCATCGCTCACGGCTCCACCGCCTAGCGCGATGAGTGTAGCTCCACGATGGGCACCCTGCTCTAGGAGCCAGCGAGCCATCTCGGCGATGCCCTCGAGGCTCTTTGCCTCCTCAGGGTCATTGATCAGATAGCGGGGTAGCTCCGTTAGTTCGGGATAGTTTTTCGCTATAAGCTCTTGGCTCAGATGCCACACCTGCTCATCTGCCAGTAGGTAGTAACTCTCGGGCTTGCCTTGGCGGAGCAACTCCCGCAGGTAGTCGCCCATGAGGTTGCCCACGAGCACCCTTGACTGGGTGGAGATGAAGGCTAGGGGTGGCATCTGGCTAGCTGCTAAATCAGCGAGACGATATGGTCGATGGCTGCTTGGAGCCCCTCGGGGTTGCGTCCACCAGCCGTTGCAAAGTGAGGCTGACCACCGCCCCCGCCCTTGATGAGCGAGGCGACCTCCTTGATGAGCTTGCCTGCGTTGAGCCCCTTGTCGACAAGGTCTGGCGAGAGGATTACCGTGAGGGTGCACTTGCCCTCCTCGGCAGCACCGATGAGCGCTAGGTAAGAGCCCTGTAGTCGCTCGCGGATGGTGCCTGCGACATCCTTAGCGACGTCGCTACTCATTGACTTATTGACGGTGACGATGGATGTCTCGCCATGCTTCGTCTGATCGGCTAGAGCCTGCAGAGCTATTTGCTCCGCCTGAGCCTTGGTGTACTGCTCGATAGCCTTGCGCTGCTCGGCACTTTCGGCAATCAGTCGGTCTAGCGCCTTGAGCGGATCGGGCACATTGTTGAGTCGCTCGTTGAAGAGCTGCAACTGCTCCTCCAGATGGTGTACATACTCCTCCGCCTTAGGCCCCGTGACCGCCTCGATACGTCTGATACCGGCGGCAATAGAGCCCTCGCTGATGATCTTGAAAAAGCCTATCTGCCCTGTGCTAGCCACGTGGGTACCACCGCATAGCTCAACCGAGTCGCCATACTTGATGACACGTACCTCGTCGCCATACTTCTCGCCAAAGAGTGCCATCGCACCCATCTCCTTAGCCTGAGCAATCGGCACATTGCGATGCTCGTCACGAGGTCTGTCGGCACGAATCTCCGCATTGACCAGACGCTCTACCTCGGCAATCTCTTCGGGAGTCAACTTCTTGAAGTGTGAGAAGTCAAAGCGCAGTAGGTCTGCCGAAACGAGCGAACCCTTTTGCTCTACATGAGTGCCGAGCACGGCTCTCAGCGCGTGGTGCATCAGGTGCGTCGCTGTATGGTTTGCCTCCGTGAGGTGACGTAGCTCAGCCCCGACACGAGCGATGAGCGGCTGCTTGGGATCTGCAGGGAGGGTGGAGAGGATATGGACGGTGAGGTTGTTCTCCCGCTTGGTGTCTAGGATCGGGTACTCGGTGCCGTCCTGGGCGATCAGCACGCCCTTGTCACCGACCTGACCACCCATCTCAGCGTAGAAGGGAGTCTCCGCCAGTACCACCTGATAGTAGCTGTGCTTCTTGTCGGCCACCTTGCGGTAGCGCAGGATATGCGTCTCGATCTGGAGCGTCTCGTAGCCTACGAAGGTGCTCTCAGTGGTCTCCTCGTCGAGGACTTCCCAGTCGGCAGCATCAACGGCTGCTGCTTGACGGGCACGGCGCTTCTGCTCCTGCATCAGTTTGTCAAAAGCAACCTGGTCGAGCGTCATGCCACGCTCCGAAAGGATCAACTCCGTGAGGTCTAGTGGGAAGCCGTAGGTGTCGTACAGGACGAAAGCGTCGGCACCCGATAGAACTTTTGCGTCTTGAGGTAGCTCTTGGATTTTGCTTTACAGAAGCTTGAGTCCCTGAGCGAGGGTGCGTAGGAAGCTTTCCTCCTCCTCTTTGATCA
>CAMPUN010000039.1 GCA_946997275.1 uncultured Porphyromonas sp. | reverse complement strand
GACTCGAGGAAGCCAGTCGTAGAGTAAGACCAGCAGGTACCACTGTTTGCCTGATCCTTGATGGAGGTGATGGGTAGTTGCTTGATAATGGTAAACTCATTGCTCTCGCTGTCTGTCTTGGGTGTCTGTGCCACCATAACGAGACCAGAGAGGAGTGTGAGGAGGAGTAGAGAGAGTTTTCTCATAGCTTATTCCTGTTTTATAGTTAGAAAATGAATTGTCAGTGAAGCGGTCGTGAAGACCGTCACAAAGATACAAATAAAAAACTGGAGATAAAAGGATCCTCCGCCGTAATAGTCCAAGTTTTACGGAGGTGTCGTGTAATGGACGTTAGACGCGGGCTGTAATACTTAGGCTATGGGCGTTGCGCTCACAGATCTGCCCTCTTTGATGTACCACGCCTCCAGATAAATTGATGAGACTCATGCAAGCGGTAGACTGACGGTGCGTGCACCGGAGTGTACCCCTCGCTGCGCGCTACATTAGCTTTGCACTGTCGATCAACGTAACATCAGAGGTCGAGGTAGATGTCTCTTAATCATGCCTCGGACACATTTGAGCGCAATGAAAAAAGCATCCCCGAGGGACTGAGTTTCCCTCGGAGATGACTAGGATCAGTCTGACGGTCATGCTGTGTCAGACTATAATTGGAGAGCTAACGGTTGAGAACGATCACCTTTGCTCCATTGACGATGTAGATGCCATCGGGTAGATCCTGCAGATCGTCTGAGATGCGTATGCCTTGGAGGTTATAAACACCAGAACTCTCTGCGGACTGAGTAGGGGTAATAGGCTCAATGGCATTGTCCTTGTCTCGCGTGATGGTAACTAGGTCGGTGACTGCCTTGCCCTCTGCGTCACAGAGGTTGTAGAGGTCGCTCTTGTTTTTGACCCACTTGGTGTTGCTGGGGGCTGTGATAGCGCATTTGGTGAAGGTGGGCTCTGCGTCTAATGATCCAAAGCTACCTCCATCGACTCCTCCCTGGGTGCGTACGCTACAGTTCTCAAAGGCCCACTTGCCACTCTTGATCCCGTACAGGGCGCCCTTGACCTCGAGGGAGCAGTCGCGTACGGTTATCTTACCCATATTTAGGATTCCGTAGCGATAGGACTCCTTGCCCGTAGAGGTGCCCGTAACCTTGAGGCTGCCCTCGCCTGTGATGGTAATGCTCTCTCCATTGGCTATGCCACCGCTCTGCTGGGCGGTTATACTGTTCTCTCCGATGAGGCTGATGGTCAGCCCTTTGGTCATGTTGTAGAGTCCACGAGCGCTACCCCAGCCGTTCTCAGCTTTTGCGTTGAGGATGGTTGCTCCATCGAGTGTTAGGGTGTTGCTCTCAGGATCATAGCTTGCTTTGCCCGTCACGCCCTCTATGGCAGAGAGGTCTGCACAGTTGTCAGAGGTGACCTGTACACCTGCGACATAGAGCTTGTACATCTCTAGCTCTTTTTCTTTCGTGATGGTGACTAGGTCGGTGACTACCTTGCCCTCTGCGTCACAGAGGTTGTAGAGGTCGCTCTTGTTTTTGACCCACTTGGTGTTGCTGGGGGCTGTGATAGCGCATTTGGTGAAGGTGGGCTCTGCGTCTAATGATCCAAAGCTACCTCCATCGACTCCTCCCTGGGTGCGTACGCTACAGTTCTCAAAGGCCCACTTGCCACTCTTGATCCCGTACAGGGCGCCCTTGACCTCGAGGGAGCAGTCGCGTACGGTTATCTTACCCATATTTAGGATTCCGTAGCGATAGGACTCCTTGCCCGTAGAGGTGCCCGTAACCTTGAGGCTGCCCTCGCCTGTGATGGTAATGCTCTCTCCATTGGCTATGCCACCGCTCTGCTGGGCGGTTATACTGTTCTCTCCGATGAGGCTGATGGTCAGCCCTTTGGTCATGTTGTAGAGTCCACGAGCGCTACCCCAGCCGTTCTCAGCCTTTGCGTTGAGGATGGTTGCTCCATCGAGTGTTAGGGTGTTGCTCTCAGGATTGTAGCTTGCTTTGCCCGTCACGCCCTCTATGGCAGAGAGGTCTGCACAATTGTCAGAGGTGACCTGTACACCTGCGACATAGAGCTTGTACATCGTCTGCGCACGGCTGGTTAGTGCGGTCAGCGAGAGTAATAGCGTGACGATTGTCACATGAAGTAGTCTTGTCTTCATAAGCTTTCATGCCTCCCTGCTACCTCCTCCTGTTTTACAGGCTCTATCTTCAATAGAATTAGCCTCAGGTGTGGAGGACACCGTATCGAAGGCTTGGGTGTAAGGTTGAGATTATTGAAATAAAGAGAGGAAGGCTACACCTCCTCAGAGATAGATGCTATCCAAGGAGGTGTGAGCCAACGGTTTACTTAAAGAGTCTAACTGTGAATCCGCACTTCTTAGGATTGCTGTTCCCTGAGTCAGCACAGTGGCTATAGTAGCCCATACGCCAGCCACGATCATCGTTTTGCTGGTCGACAGCCCAGTAATAACCGCTCGTATTAAGGAGTCGGATACCGTCTGGGGCCTTCCAGCCACAAGATGGGAAGATGCGTATGATATCTCCTTCCTTAGGCTCCCAGTATGTTTCATTAGTGATCTCTTCGATAACCATGCCTTGCTGGACAGGACGACAGGTTATCCTCATCATCATGCTCTGATTGTTCTTGTCTTCGGGGTTGATGATGTATTCATATCTCCATGCTGAGAGTAGGTTAGTGCCCTTGAAGCGGAGAGCGTAAGTTGCCTTGATGTCACCTGACGATTCGGAGTAGTAATCGTTGCTAGAGGTGACCTTAGTGCCATGTATCATGACAGTCTCCTTGACATCTCGGAAGTCACAGTTATGGTCAAACTCAACGAAGGTAGGATTCCCTCTGTACTTAGGCACGATGGCTTGCCACTCGGCTATCGTGGGTAGGTGATACTGTTCGCCTGCGATGGTGATGGAGGCAAACTTTTGGACAGCCTCTGGGAATGTGAAGTAACCACTGACATTATTGGCCTGAGAGGTTACAAAGGCATCCCCAGCCTGATTGACATTGTACTCGGCTACATAGGCTAGCGGAAGGTCTAGATGGATAGCCTCTCGATGTATGGTGAGTTGCTGTGTGAGTGTGGGGTGATCAGTCACGACAGCCTCGAGGACAAAGTCGGCTTCATCGCTGCCACTCTTTATGACGAAGCTCTTCTGAGCATTGTCAATGGTGATCTCAGAGGCATTGCCTTCCTTGAGATTGATCGTAAAGTCGTCCGAGGTGAGTTGCTTTTTGCTGAGGACCGACCCATCGGGAGCTATCTCCTCGAGGATGCCCTCGACACGCCCCGTTCCACCCTCTCCGGTAAATGTATTTGGGGTGGCTGTGAAGGTCGCCTTGAAGGTGCTTTGATTAGTGGGCTCGTTGGGCTCTTTAGGATTGCAAGAGACGATTAGAGCAAAGCACATGAGCAATGGAAGAATTCGTTTCATAGAACTGCGTGTTTGTTTGTTTGTTTGTAAGTGTAGGGCAAAAATACAAAACTAATTAGATAAAAGCAAGAGATGCACCGCCCCTCATCTGCAGACAGGAGCGATGCATCTCTTGAGTGTATTTCTTTATCTGTTTCTGAAGCTTAGCGACGCTTACTACTCCTCTTTTGCTTCCTTGCTTGTGCACGACCTAGGCCTCCGCCTTGCATCTTGCGCATCACTTTGCTCACTTGATCAAACTGCTGGATAAGCCTATTGACCTCGGCAACGGAGGTCCCACTACCGTCGGCGATACGCTTGCGACGAGAGCCATCAAGGATGCTAGGCTTGGCGCGCTCCTCGGGAGTCATGGAGTGGATGATCGCCTCGATGCCCTTGAAAGCGTCGTTGCTGATGTCGAGATCCTTGACCATCTTGCCGACACCTGGGATCATGGAGACGAGGTCCTTTAGGTTACCCATCTTCTTGATCTGAGCGATCTGAGCGAGGAAGTCGTCAAAGTCAAACTGATTCTTGGCGATCTTGGCCTCTAGGCGCTTGGCCTCCTCCTCATCGTACTGCTGCTGTGCACGCTCGACTAGGGAGACGATATCACCCATGCCGAGGATACGATCCGCCATACGGGAGGGGTGGAAGACTTGGAGCGCCTCCATCTTCTCGCCGGTACCGACGAACTTGATCGGCTTGTTGACGACACTGCGTATAGAGAGCGCAGCACCACCACGTGAGTCACCGTCCAGCTTGGTGAGGATCACACCGTCGAAGTCCAAGCGCTTGTCAAACTCGGCTGCCGTATTGACGGCATCCTGACCCGTCATGGAGTCAACGACGAAGAGGGTCTCATCGGGGCGGATAGCCTCCTTGATACTGCTGATCTCATTCATCATCTCCTCGTCGACGGCTAGACGACCGGCGGTATCGATGATGACGGTATCTAGTCCCTCCTGCTGAGCATGGGCGATTGCGTTGCGAGCGATCTGTACGGGATCCTTGCTCTCAGGCTCGCTGTAGACGGGGACACCGATCTGCTCTCCGAGGACGTGTAGCTGCTGGATAGCAGCGGGACGGTAGACGTCACACGCTACGAGGAGAGGCTTGCGCTGCTCCTGCTTCTTGAGCATGTTGGCGAGCTTGCCTGAGAAGGTGGTCTTACCAGAGCCCTGGAGTCCTGACATAAGGATGATGGCGGGGCTCCCCTTGAGGTTGACGGGCACCGCCTCGCTACCCATGAGGGTGGCGAGCTCGTCGTGGACTATCTTGACCATCATCTGGCCAGGATTGACCGCTGTGAGGACGTCTTGACCGAGTGCCTTCTCCTTGACCTGATCGGTGAAGTCGCGAGCTACGTTGTAGTTGACATCGGCGTCAAGTAGGGCGCGACGAACGTCTTTGAGCGTTTCGGCGACGTTGATTTCGGTGATGCGGCCTTGGCCTTTGAGTATTTTGAATGAGCGCTCTAGGCGTTCGCTTAGATTTTCAAACATGTTGGTGAGATGATGAGTGGTTTATAGTCGATTGGTGTCGCTATCGGGGAAGATAATCTTAGGCTGGAATGTGCGCGCCTCGTCGTAGTCCATGAGTGCGTAAGACATGATGATGACGATGTCGTCAGGCTGTACGAGACGGGCTGCGGGACCGTTGAGACAGATGACTCCGCTGTCGGGTTCGCCAGCGATGACGTAGGTGTCGAGGCGGTTGCCGTTGTTACAGTCGACGACCTGCACACGCTCTCCTGGCAGGATACCGACGGCCTCCATGAGGGTGCGGTCGATGGTGATGCTACCCACGTAGTTGAGGTTAGCCTGTGTGACCCGGACGCGGTGGATCTTGGATTTGAGTACCTGTATGTACATAGTTTATAATGTGGAGCGCCCGAGGCCTAGCGTAGGTCTACGACCTCAAGCGATTTGTATTCTTGCGGTGCAAAGGTAAAGGATTGTGACGTAACATGCTCCTTCGCTTGCATCTTACGAATGGTGTAAGAGACCTGCTCACCTAGGTCAAAGTAGAGATCCACCTTCTTGGGAGCCTGGCTCTGCTGGTCGAAAGTTACCTCATAGTACTTGACTCCTGCGAGAGGACCAGACCCGCTCTTTGCGACAAATCGGTAGATGACCGTGCCGCGGGGACTCCTGCGCTCGGTGATGCGGTAGCGCTGCGAGGCTTTCTGGATATATGCCAGCGGATTCATCGCCGTGAGGTCTTGCTCGGAGGGGGTCATCAAGGTGTAGGTGCGCTCCTTCTGATTGATGATGCGTAGGGTAGTGCCATCGAAGGCAGCCTCCATGCCAGGCATGCTGAGCATGAAGCGACGTCCCTGGAGCCACGTGTAGCCCTCTTGTGACGGAGCACCTGGAGAGTTCAACGCAAAGGTGATAGCGAACCCTTTGCTGACCTGCTGCTCAAATCTCTGGAGCGCTTTGTTGAGGTCAAAGACCGCTTTGCGCTGTCCTTGCAGAGGCGCTATGGCGAAGGTGCTACAGACGAACAGAGCTAAGAGAGCACCGAAGAGGCGCATCGTGAGAGGAGCGTCGTGGCGGTGATATGATAGGGAGAGGTTTGATCTCATACTGTTTGGGATTACCGGTTAGAGGGTGTCTAGGAGTCGGTTGAGAGTCTCCTCGTCGGAGATGAGTACTTGACGAGGCTTGCTACCATCCTGTGCCGACACGATGCCACACTCGTAGAGCTGATCCATAACACGTCCAGCACGGTTGTAGCCTATGTTGAAGCGTCGCTGGATATTGCTCGTCGATCCTTGCTGCATCTGTACCACATGGCGAGCCACCTCCTCAAAGAGTGGGTCGCGCTCCGTAGCGCCGCCACCGCCAAAACCAGCTCCGCCAGCCGCTCCCTCTGTGGCGGGAGGCTCAGGTAGCAGATAGGGCTCCGTAGGATAGGGCTGATGAGCGATGTGGTCCACGATGCGCTCCGTCTCAGGCGTGTCGATGAAGGCGCACTGGATACGACGCATCTCCTTGCCATCGTTGATAAGCATATCGCCACGTCCGATGAGATCCTTGGCGCTTGTGGTGTCAAGGATGGTGCGCGAGTCCACTTGCGAGGAAACCTTGAAGGCAATACGCGCTGGGAAGTTCGCTTTGATCAGACCCGTGATCACATCTGTACTCGGACGCTGTGTGGCGAGGACGATGTGGATACCAGCAGCACGAGCCTTCTGCGCTAGACGTGCGATAGGCTTCTCGATGGCTCGTCCCGTTGTCATGATTAGGTCGGCAAACTCATCGACGATGAGCACCAAGTAAGGCAGGAATACGTAGCCATCCTCCTCGCGTAGGTGTCCCTGACGGAAGAGCTTGTTGTACTCCGATATGTTGCGCACCTTAGCCCGTGCCAATAGTTCGTAGCGGGCGTCCATATCTACGCAGAGCGACTCTAGGACAGGGAGCGCCTTGGTTGTGTCGGTGATGATATACTTCTCCTCATCCTCTAGCTTCGTCAGGAAGTGCCGTCCGATGCTCTCGTAAATGCTAAACTCTAGCATCTTCGGGTCGATGAGGATCAGCTTAAGCTCCTCGGGACGCTTATTATATAGGAGTGAAGTGATGAGCGCATTGAGGCCGACACTCTTACCTTGTCCCGTAGCACCCGCAATCAAGAGGTGGGGCATCTTGGAGAGGTCAAAGAGGTAGACATCGTTGGTGATCGTTCGGCCAATGGCTATCGGCAGCTTCAGATCTGTCGTGATAAACTTCTGCGAAGTGATCAGCGCCTTCATGCCGACGGTACGTGGATTGCGGTTTGGCACCTCAATGCCTATGGTACCCCGTCCAGGCATCGGGGCAATGATGCGGATACCGCCGATGCTCTCCACCTTCATCGCTATGTCGTCCTCAAGGCTACGAATGCGGTTGACCTTGACCTTAGGATCTAGCTTAAACTCATAGAGCGTCACGGTCGGCCCGATGGTCACCTCGACAGGCTCTAGGGCGATACCTAGATCGCTGAGCTTCTCGACGATGAGTTGCTCTATCTCCTTGATCTCGGCACGATCCACCGTCTGCGAAGTTTGGTCGACATCGGCCAGTAGGTCTGGCGAAGGCATCTGATATCCACCACGGCGGGTGTCGTTCTGAGGAACAACGGAGGCAACCTGCGAGTCGGCATCTCCCTGCGCCACGGTTACCGTGACACCTCCCTCGAGGCTCTCTTCGGCTGGCGTAGAGACAGGCTCACGAGCTGCTTGCGATGTGGCGCGTGGTGCTGACTGTGCAGCCAAAGCGCTTGGCGCTGGTAGGGGCGCCTCCTCATCTTCATCTTCCGTAGTGTCTGGCTCACCATCCATATCGTCTGGGACAACCTCTTCATCAGTATCTGTTGGCTCTTCACCTGTAGCTTCTCCTTCCTCATCAACGCCCTCTAGAGAGCTGTCAGTCGTGCGACGACGACTAGGACGCTTGACCCAGCCTAGACCAATGGCGCGACGCATCCACTGTAGGTACTCGTGGCGGATCACCACGATGAGGATAATGATCGAGACGAGCA
>CAMPUN010000038.1 GCA_946997275.1 uncultured Porphyromonas sp. | reverse complement strand
GGCGACCTAGTGGTCATCGCTGGCAAGGGTCATGAGACCTATCAAGAGATCGAAGGTGTCAAGCACCACTTTGACGACAAAGAGGTGGCGCAAGAGATCTTTGCAAAAGAGAAGCTTGCCTAGATAACGTTCTCTCTTAGCCCTTCCCCTATACACCTATCAACTACCCCATCACACTATGCTTTATCACCTCTACGATTGGCTACAAGCGCACGACGTCCCCGGCTGGCGACTGGCTCAGTATGTGACCTTCCGAGCAGGGATCAGCTTCATCCTAGCTCTGATCATCAGCACGATCATCGGTCGGCGCATCATCCACTGGCTACATCGTATGCAGATAGGCGAGGTGGTTCGCACGCTAGGACTCGAGGGCGAGGCGATGAAGAAGGGCACCCCAACGATGGGCGGTATCATCATCATTATAGCGATCATCGTCCCGACGCTCCTCTTCGCTCGCCTCAACAATGTCTATGTACAGCTGATGATCTTCACGACCCTTACGATGGGCGCCTTGGGCTTTATCGATGACTACATCAAGGTCTTTAAGAAAAACAAAGCGGGGCTCCACGGGCGCTACAAAATCATCGGACAGGTGCTCCTAGGCGTTGTCGTGGCGCTCACCTTCTACTTGAGTCCAAACATTATCATTCGGGAGAATCAAGAGGTGACTCGCAATGGTCGCATCGAGCAAGTTACCTTCTCCAGTAAAGAGTCTAAGAACACACAGACGACGATTCCCTTTGTCAAGAACAACAACTTCGACTACCGCTCTCTCGTCCCTGCCTCTACACCAAATCGCGAACTGGTCGGCTGGATCGTCTTCTCGATCATCATCATCCTGATCGTCACCTTTATCTCTAATTGTGTCAACCTGACAGATGGCCTGGACGGACTAGCCGCAGGAACAGCCGCCCCTGCGGGCGTCGCCTTGGCGGTGCTCGCCTACGTCTCCTCACACATAGCTCTGGCGCAGTACTTTAGTATCATGTTCATCCCAGGCGCTGAGGAGCTGGTGATCTTTGGCGCAGCCTTCGTGGGAGCGACCTTTGGCTTCCTCTGGTACAACGCCTACCCAGCGCAGGTCTTCATGGGCGACACGGGTAGTCTTGCCATCGGTAGCATCATCGCCGTGATGGCCGTCCTCATTCGCAAGGAGCTACTCCTGCCGATCCTCTGCTTCCTCTTTATCATCGAGGGGTTATCCTCGCTGATGCAGCAAGCATACTTCAAGATTACCAAGCGACGCACAGGAACAGGCCGACGGATCTTCAAGATGACACCACTGCACCACCACTTTCAGAAAGCGGGCAATAGCGGTATCGATGCTTTGATCCAGCGACCCCTCGCACCTATCCGAGAGGCTAAGATCACCGTTCGCTTTTGGCTCATAGCTATCCTACTGGCTGTCCTAACAGTCATCACGCTTAAGATGCGATAATTTATAGACTTACAACGATCTCACAGATATGCAACGCAACGAATATATCATCCTAGGAGCTGGAGAAAGTGGTGTCGGAGCTGCCATCCTAGCTCAGCAGCAAGGGCTCCCCGTCTTTGTCTCCGATTCGGGACAGATCAAGCCACAATACAAAGCGGAGCTGGAGCAGTACAGCATCCCCTACGAGGAGGGCGGACACACCTTCGCTCGTATCTTATCAGCCAAAGAGGTGATCAAGAGCCCGGGCATCCCAGACAGCGCCCCCCTCATACGACAGCTCGCAGAGCAGCAGACGCCTATCATCAGTGAGATCGAGTTCGCCTACCGCTACGCTGGCGATAGCATGATGATCGCCATCACGGGAAGCAACGGCAAGACCACTACGACCAACTGGCTCTACCACACGCTTCACAATGCGGGACTAGATGTCTCCATGGCCGGCAATGTGGGTACCAGCCTAGCTCGTCAGGTGGCGCTCGCTCCGCACGCTTACTATGTGATCGAGCTGAGTAGCTTCCAGCTGGATCATATGTACCAGTTCAGAGCGCACATAGCCATCCTGCTCAATATCACGCCCGATCATCTAGATCGCTACGATCATAAGATGGAACTATACGCACGGGCCAAGATGCGTATCACGCAAAACCAACAGCCCACCGACTACTTCATCTCTTGGATCGAAGACGACTGGACGCAGCGGCTACTCCAGGAGCCAGACATGGGAGCGGGACGACGGATCTTCTTCTCCACCGAAGGCTCTGCAGACGATGCGGTCGTGGCTTCTAGTCACGATGGACAGCTACGCTTTGCCCTTCAGGGACCAACCGTAGAGATGCCAGAGAGCGCTCTAGCTCTATCGGGCAAGCACAACGTGCAGAACGCCCTGGCCGTCGGTTGTGCTGCGCAAGCCTTAGGCGTCAAGCCTGAGGTCATACGAGCTTCGCTGGAGACCTTTACCAATGTACCCCACCGCCTTGAGTATATCGCCAGCATCGATGGCGTAGACTACATCAACGACTCCAAGGCGACCAATATCAATAGCACTTGGTACGCCCTAGAGAGTATGCGCAAGCCGACAATCCTTATACTAGGTGGTACCGACAAGGGCAATGACTACAACGATCTGATGGATCTGGTCAAAGAAAAGGTGGTCGGACTGATCTATATGACGACCGACTCGGCCAAGCTCCACCGTAGCTTCGACAGTGTCATACCGCGCCACGAGGAGGTTACCTCGATGCGTGACGCTATCGCTGCCGCACGCCAGATGGCCCAGGCGGGAGACACCGTGTTGCTGTCGCCAGCCTGCGCTAGCTTCGACCTCTTCACCTGCTATGAGGATCGTGGCGATCAGTTCAGAGCGGAGGTGCTCGCCATCGCTCAGCAGCAGCCAGATACCGACCGTTCGCTCTAGCCTATCCGACACTCTATGATACCACAAGACGAATACAATACGAGCCAAGAGACCACCCCTTCGGACATCTTCGACCTCTCTCCTCGTGAGACGGATCAGCATGACGAAAGCGAAGGAGCGTCCGAGGAAAGTTCACAGGAAACGACCAAGGTAGAGCCTACACCACGCAAGCCACGCATCACAGGTGACCGCTCGTTGTGGTTTCTCTACTTCGCCTTCTTGGCCACATCGCTACTCTTCATCTATAGCGCCACCAGTACACTAGCTTACCGTGGGGAGAGCCTGTACGCGCCCTTCACGGGTCATCTCAAGCACATCATCATATCTGTCATTGCAGCGTGGTTTTGCTCTCGGCTGAGCAACTTCTGGTTACGCTTTGGCGGGATGATCGTCTTTGTCATTGTGCTCTTAGCCGTCATTGCGACCCCTTTCATCGGTACGGAGACCAATGAGGCAAAGCGTACGCTCTTCGGACTACAATTCTCCGAGTTCTACAAAGTTGGCGTCATCTGTCTCGCCTCTGTTGTCCTCTCTATACGTCAGTTGGGCAGTCTCAATCGGCGCTTCTACATCTTTTGTGGTATCACCGCTATCGGGCTGGTCTTCGTGGCCAAGGAGAGTCTGTCCATGGGACTCATCCTCGTCGCCTTCATCATCTGCATCGGGCTCGTACAGACGGGACTCTCCAAGAGCTTGCTCACGATAGGTGGCGTAGGGCTGGGGGTCATCATGCTACTCCTAGCCTGTCTCTTATTACTCCCCGACAGTGTCATCAAGCAAAACAGTAGTACCGCCCGCTGGAGAGGACGTATCGAAGACTTCACCGCTAAGTCGGACTCCAGCAAGTTTGTCATTGATGAGGACAACTTTCAGGAGCAGCATGCACGCATCGCCATAGCACGGAGCAATGGTACGGGCGTCTTCCCTGGCAACAGCGTGGAGCGAGATATCCTCCCCGAGGCATACTCCGACTTTATCTATGCGATCATCATTGAGGAGACAGGATTCATCGGTATGATCTGGGTACCGCTACTCTACATCTTGCTCTTCTTCAAGCTCTCTCGCTGGGCGTCCCGAACGCAACGCGACTGGCAACGCATCTTCCTGCTTGGTGTCGGTATCATGTACACGACGCAGGCGATCATACATATGTGCGTCGTCACGGGTATCTCGCCCAATACGGGTCAGACGCTACCGCTCATCAGTCGTGGTGGCTCTTCGCTCCTCGCCACCTCGATGGCTATCGGAGCCTGCATAGGGATCACGAGGCATATCCGCGAAGATGAGTACCAGAGCCAACTGGAGAAAGAGGAGGAGAAGGAGAAAGAGAACCAGGCTGAGGAAGCTACAACTACTGAGGCTGACGCACAAATATAAAGTGAGACTGTTGCAAAAGTCTCAAAGTAAGCTCATCTAAGTCTCCACGTGGGAATCTGCGAATTCCTTCGTGGAGATTTTTCATTTTCCACTGAGAGACAGAGGAATACTTCGGAAGTTCCATTTCATTCTTCCGAAGCGTCATTTCATTCTTCCGAGGAAATCTTTCATTCTTCCGAGGAAATGGGCCTTTTCCTCGGAGCTATTTGGGGAGTTCTTCGGAAGAAAGCGATCCTCTATGCACCACCTCCGACAGGGCGGACGATATGGCGTAATCTCTACGCCTGACGGTTCCAAATGTGCCAGGCGTAGCGAGCCTGGACGAGGAGCATCTTCAGCCCATTGATCGTCGTCGCTCCCTGCTCACGACAAGCCTTGAGGAAGCGCGTCTCCTCGGGATTGTAGATCAGATCCATGCAGAGATGCTGTGGCGTGATCGCCTCATAGGGGATCTGCGGGCGCTCCATAGTAAGAGCCCCCATGCCGACAGGGGTCGCATTGATGATGATCCACTTGTCCGCTATCAGCTCAGGCGTCAAGTCACTATAGGAGAGGATATGTGGAGCTTGCGGGTCCCTGCTAACCAGCGTACAGTCACGTCCGAGACGCTTGAGCGCCTGTGCCCCCGCCTGCGCGGCGCCACCCGTACCGAAGACGAGGGCATGCTGCTGCTCGGACGTGAGTAGTGGCTGGAGAGTCTCCACGACACCCTGCACATCCGTGTTGTAGCCGAAGAGACGCATCCGACCGCCCGCGCGGTCCACGACGATCGTATTGACAGCTCCCACATACTTTGCCTCAGTGTCTATCTCATCCAGATAGTTGCACACCTCTACCTTGTAGGGGCTCGTCACATTCAGCCCCACGATGGCGGGATTGGACTCCAGCCAAGGTCTCAGCGCCGAGAGATCATCCAGCTCCTGTAGTATATAGCGCGCATCGATCCCCTGGGAGTCAAAAAGGTCGTTGAAGTAGTCTGCCGAGAGCGAATGCCCTACGGGCTTACCTATCAGTGCGTAAATGCGTTGCATACTCTTATTCGTTTATCTCTTTAAGCCTCTGCGGTATATAAGACGCAGATCCCGAGAGGCATCTCTTTGTACTGCACCTCTCTAAAGCCTGCTCTACGGATCAGCGCCGTCATCGCCTCTCGCTGTGGCATCGCCTTGATAGACGCGGGGAGGTAGCTGTAAGCAGATCGATCGTGAGCGCACAGCTGTCCGATCCACGGGATCAAGTGCTTAGCATAGATGTTATAACCCTGTAACAACAGTTCCCCACGAGGTTCGCTCAGCTCCAGGATAGCGAGCCTCCCCCCAGGGCGTAAAATGCGCTGCATCTCTCGCAAGCCCTGTAGTGGATCCGAAAAGTTTCGAATACCCAGTGTGCAGGTCACCGCATCGACCGATTGCGAAGCTAGAGAGAGCTCCTGACAATTCTCCGCAGAGAGCGTCACCACAGGCGCCGAGTGGACAGCCCGCTGGATACGTTCGGCAGCCACCGCCAGCATACCCTCCGAGAGATCTACGCCAACGATCTCACGCACCGACGGCAAGTAGCGAGAGAGCATCAGGATCATATCCCCCGTACCGCAGGCCAGGTCAGCCACACGACGAGGCGCATAGTTCGCCAGATGCTCTATGACCTGCCAGCGCCAGGCCAGATCCATGCCGCCCGTCATGAGGCGATTCATCGAGTCATAGCGTCCAGCTATGCGGTCAAACATCTGTCGCACGTAGCGAGACTTACCATCGAGAGGTGAAGGCATAGTAAATAGAGAGATTAGAACCAGCGACTAAGGAGGTTGCACGCAGCCCCTCTAAGTCGCTGGTTCGTTTGTATAGTTATGGAGCCTCCTACTTCTTGAGGAAAGCTAGCAGATTGTTCTCGATACGCTTAGCCACATCTTGGGTCTGCTCCTTGACGAAGGTCTTGCCCGTGATGTGCTCGTAGAGCTCTATGTAGCGATCGCTCACAGAGGCTGCATACTCTGGCGTGATGGTAGGCATCTTCTGTCCAGCCTTACCCTGGAAGCCCTGCTCAATGAGCCACTGACGGACGAACTCCTTCGAGAGCTGTCGCTGAGGCTCACCCTTAGCTTGGCGCTCCTCATAGCCCTCTAGGTAAAAGTAGCGAGAGGAGTCAGGCGTGTGGATCTCGTCGATCAGGATCACCTTGCCATCCTTCTTACCAAACTCATACTTCGTGTCCACGAGGATCAGACCACGCTCACGAGCGATGCGCGTTCCCTCCTCAAAGAGCGTCTGCGTGTACTGCTCGATGACCTTGTAGTCCTCCTCCGAGATCAAGCCAGAGGCGATGATCTCCTCACGGCTAATGTTCTCGTCGTGACCCTCGTCAGCCTTAGTCGTAGGCGTGATGATCGGGTGTGGGAGGCGCTCATTCTCCTTCAGACCCTCGGGTAGTTGTATGCCACAAATCGTACGCTCGCCAGCCTGATAAGCACGCCATGCGCTACCAGCTATGTAGCCACGAACGATCATCTCCACCTTAAAGGGCTCGCAGCGATGTCCCACCGTAACCATCGGATCGGGAGTCGCTATCTTCCAGTTGGGCACGAGATGCGCCGTAGCGTCGAGCTGCTCAGCAGCTATTTGGTTGAGCACCTGACCCTTGTAGGGGATACCCTCAGGGAGTACCACGTCAAAGGCTGAGATCCTATCCGTAGCGACCATCGCTATCAGATCGCCCTCAAGGAAGTATACATCTCTCACCTTGCCATGAAAGACAGACTGGATACCTGGGAGAGATAGGTCGGTGTGTGTTAGTGCTTGATTCATTGTATTATGATCAATAATTGATTTGCTAAAAGGGGTTGCCCTCCTCCAGCTTTAGCCGAGAGAGAGCCGTGTTTCTATGAGTCTTTACCTTGATCCTTATCTAGGTCTATATCTTGATCTTGGGGAGTCTCCTGAGCGGGACGTCCGCCCTGCAGTGCTTGATGCTCATTGCGATCGTAAGCATCCACGACAAGCTGCACGATCGGGTGACGCACGATGTCCTGCGCATCAAAGTAAACGAAAGGTATCTGCTCCACATCGCCGAGGATCCGCTCAGCAATGCGCAAGCCCGAGGTGACACCCCGCGGCAAGTCTACCTGCGAGAGATCGCCCGTGATGATCATCTTACTATTGCGACCGAGACGAGTGAGAAACATCTTCATCTGATGATGGGTCGTATTCTGCGCTTCGTCTAGTATGACGACTGCATCGTTGAGCGTACGACCACGCATGTAGGCTAGCGGAGCGATCTGTATCACGTCGCTCTCCATATAGGTGCGCAGACGCTGCGTCGGGATCATCTCCTCGAGCGCATCGTAGAGAGGCTGGAGGTAAGGGTCGAGCTTGTCCTTCAGCTCGCCTGGCAGGAAGCCCAACTTCTCGCCCGCCTCGACAGCAGGACGCGAGAGTATGATACGTCGTACCTGCTTCTCCTTAAGCGCCTTGACCGCCAGGGCTATCGCTATGTAGGTCTTGCCCGTACCAGCCGGTCCGATCGCAAAGAGCATATCGTGATCCGCTATGGCCTCGACCATCTCACGCTGGTGAGCGCCTCGGTAGCCGATACTACGCCCCCTCGCTCCATAGAGCAGATGATTCGGAGCCACCTTGACCTCTGGGAGCTCTTCGCCCGTAGCCAGCTTGCGTATGGTCTGCTCCGTCAGGAGATTGTACCGCAGGATATGCTGTACCAACTTATCGAGGAGCGCTGTCAAGAGCTGTATATCGGTCGTGTCACCCAGTAT
>CAMPUN010000037.1 GCA_946997275.1 uncultured Porphyromonas sp. | reverse complement strand
CGAGGCGCGAAGTAAAACTTCGGAAGAATGAAATGAAACTTCGGAAGAATGAAATCATAAGTCCGAAGAATTTTTCGGAAGAGGGGGGGGGGAGGAGATTAGAGGTTAGAGATTAGAGGTTAGAAGTTAGAGCTATCGAAGTGCATCGGAGGTATCGGAAGTATCGGATCTCTAACCTCTAACTTCTAATCTCTAACCTCTAGCTTCTAACCTCTAGTCTCTAATCTCTAATTTCGTACCTTTGCGCTAAGGTTGGAGCGTTTAGACTGGACGATCTGCTCCCACTTTGTATGGCTCCTGAGGAGGAGCCTCACTTTCTAAGCTACATGTATGGATAGTCTGCGAGCTTTTCTCAACGAACTCTTCGTCATACCATCGGTGCCTCAATCGATTATTGTGATCTCACTGGTCTCGCTGGTGGGGTTGCTCTTGGCACGCATACGCATAGCCCGTATCTCTCTCGGGGTGACCTTCGTCTTTTTTGTCGGTATCCTGCTCTCTTACTGGGGTATCACGCTAGAGGCTAGGACGCTAGACTTTGGGATGAACTTCGGACTGATCCTTTTCATCTATGCCCTGGGACTTCAGGTGGGTCCGGCTTTCTTCCCCTCGCTCAAGAAGGGCGGCATACGAGACAATATTGACTCGCTTCTATTGGTAGCGGTGAATATTGCCTTGGTCGTGGGACTCTTCTACCTCTCTGAGCTTCCTATGAGTGAGTGGGTCGGCATCTTGTCGGGTGCTACGACGAATACGCCCGCTCTGGCAGCGGCGCAGAGTAGCTTGCCGAGCATCGGTACGGACGGGCAGAGCATGCTCTCGGCGATGGCTCTGGCGTGTGCGATCACCTACCCCTTTGGCGTGGTGGGGGTCATACTAGCGCTCTACGTCTTAGCGCCGATAGCCAGGAAACGTGCTAAGGGACAGTCTAGCGAGGCGGAGCGTGCAGCTTTCTTTAGCGAGTATGAGGTGAAGAATATGGGGGTCGTGGGCAAGACGATCTCGGAGATCTCACGGGTGGCGGAGACGCCTTTTGTGATCAGTCGCATATGGCGTGACGGCAAGGCGATGTCTCCGGACTCGTCAACAGAGCTTCTGGAGGGTGATCGCCTGCTGGTCGTTTCGGATGAGCGGGAGGTGCCGAGGCTGGAGCTATTCTTTGGCAAGAAAGTCGAGAAGGACTGGAACCGCTCCGACATTGACTGGGATAGTGTGGACCAAAGCCTGGTCTCTAGGCGACTCGTCCTCACTCGCAAGGAGTACAACGGCGTGCGCCTCAGTGCCCTACACCTGCGCAATGACTACGGGGTCAATGTGACGCGCATCGATCGTGCGGGCATCGAGCTACTCACCTCGCCGGACCTGCACCTGCAGCTGGGAGACCGTATGACGGTCGTCGGGACCAAAGAGGCGACGGATGCGGTCGCTACCAAGATCGGTAACGAGATCAAGGACTTGGACACGCCCAATCTGCTGGGTCTCTTCATCGGTCTCTTCATCAGTGTCTTCGTCGGTATGATCCCCTTCTACATCCCTGGTGTGAGCATGCCTATACGGCTGGGACTCGCGGGTGGCGGTATCATCATCGGTATCCTGATGGGAGCCTTCGGGCCGCGTATGCATGTGACCACTTACATTACCAATAGTGCGAGTCTGCTGATACGACAGCTGGGACTGATCCTCTACTTGGGCTGTCTGGGACTCTCGTCGGGGGCTGGCTTCTTTGACATCCTACTGAGCACGCGTGGCTTGGTATGGCTCGGCTATGGCGCCTTGCTGACGGTCTTCCCGATCCTACTAGTCGGCTGGTATATGCTACGCCGCAAGAGTGGGGACTACGCTACTATGTGCGGTGTGGTGTGCGGTAGCATGGCCAATCCGATGGCCCTAGAGGTGGTCGGTGACCGCCTCGAGGGGAGTAAGCACACGGTCGCCTATGCTACGGTTTATCCGCTGGGGATGTTCGTCCGTATCATCACCGCACAGCTACTTATCTTACTCTTTGTATAGCTTATGACAGACACTATAGATACCACTGAAGCACTCTCTCCTGATCGCCACCAAGGTGAGACGGGACTCTTGCGTACGGAGCATCTGGTGAAGCGCTACCGCAGTCGTACAGTGGTCAACGATGTCTCTATCGAGCTGCGCCAAGGGGAGATCGTCGGACTGCTCGGCCCTAATGGTGCGGGCAAGACGACCACTTTCTATATGACGGTGGGACTGGTCGTACCTAATGGGGGTAAGATATTCCTCAATGAGCAGGACATCACGAAGCTCCCAGTCTATCAGCGGGCCCGCCTCGGGATCGGCTATCTAGCGCAGGAGGCTTCGGTCTTTAGAAAGCTCTCGGTAGAGGACAATATCAAGGCGGTGCTGGAGATGACGCCACTCACACCAGAGCAGCAGCAAGAGCGACTGGAGATGCTGATCGCGGAGTTTGGTCTGCACAAGGTACGCACCAATCAGGGCAATAGGCTCTCGGGAGGTGAGCGTCGACGTGTCGAGATAGCTCGCTGTCTTGCCATCGATCCGAAGTTTATCATGCTGGACGAACCCTTCGCCGGTGTCGACCCGATCGCGGTGCAGGACATACAGTCTATCGTGGCTAAGCTCAAGCAGCGCAACATCGGCATCTTGATCACGGATCACAATGTCAATGAGACGCTCAGTATCACGGATCGCGCCTACCTACTCTTCGAGGGTAAGGTGCTCTTTCAGGGTACGGCTGAGCAGCTTGCCGACAACGCTCTCGTACGTGAGAAGTACCTCGGACGCGACTTCGTCCTGCGTCGCAAGAGCTTCGCTGATCTGTAGCCTTTGGCACTATTGTCGTGAGGACAATTGTCACAGTTGAGGCTCTATTGAATAGAAATAGTTATCTTTGCGGATAGCAACACGGTCGACTAGCTTCTATCGGATAGGAGAGAGTCCTCATTGCTGCACCTTTTGCGCAATCAATTCACACAACACACACATAATACGATATGGCAAATAAAAGAGAACGGCTCTTTGGGGACTTCCCCCCCGTAAGCAAAGAGCAGTGGCTGGAGAAGGTCACGGTCGATCTCAAGGGTGCCTCCTTTGACAAGCGGCTCGTATGGCGTACGCCCGAAGGCTTTAATCTACAGCCTATGTACAGACGCGAAGACATCGCTCAATATGCCTCACGTCTGGCACTACCTGGTGAGTATCCCTACGTGCGATCGACGAAGCTAGACAATGAGTGGCTCGTACGCCAAGACATCAAGGTGAAGGATCCCGCTGAGGCAAATGCTAAGGCTCTAGATATACTCAACAAGGGTGTCACCTCCCTAGGATTCAATATCTCTAAGACGATACTCTCTGCTGAGACGCTGGAGACACTCCTCAAGGGGATAGACCTGACGGCCGTAGAGATCAATCTCTCGACCTGCATCTCTCGTACGGTCGAGCTGGCTGAGCTCTTCGTCGCTTACGTACAGAAGCATAAGGTCAATGGCGCAGCCGTAAGGGGCGCTATCGAGTACAACCCCTTCAAGCGGGAGCTGATAAAGGGTGTCATCGACGGCAAGCGCTACGACACACTGGAGCAGCTCTACAACATTGCCAAGCCTATCCCACAGATGCGTCTGTACATCGTAGAGGCGTCCATGCTGAGCAACGCCGGTGCGGGCATCGTCAAGGAGCTCGCCTACGCCCTCGCCTGGGGTGCGGAGGTGCTCGACCAGATGGTGGCTCGTGGCCACGATGTCGAGGAGATAGCTCGGAGGATCAAGTTCCACTTCGGCATTAGCTCAAACTACTTCCTCGAGATGGCGAAGTTTCGTGCAGCTCGCTGGCTATGGGCCGAGATCATCGGGGCTCATGGCGACCAGTACAAGGGCGATGCGGCTAAGATTTGCCAGCACGCGACCACTTCGCAGTGGAATATGACCATCTACGATGCTTATGTCAACCTACTCCGCTCGCAGACGGAGACGATGTCGGCAGCTTTGGGCGGTGTCGACTCGATTACGGTGCTACCTTTCAATATTACTTACGAGGAGAGCAACGACTTCTCCGAGCGTATCGCTCGCAATCAGCAGCTCCTGCTGAGCGAGGAGAGCCACTTCGACAAGGTGGTCGACCCCGCTGCGGGTTCTTACTACATAGAGACCTTGACCAATGTGATTGCCGAGCAAGCTTGGCAGCTCTTTGGTGAGATCAGCGCTAGCGAGGGCGGCTTCGAGAGCTTTGTCACCTCGGGCGCTCTACAGCGTGACCTCCAGGAGACCAATACGCAGCGCCACGGAGCTGTGGCAAAGCGCAAGGAGACGCTACTGGGTACTAACGAATTTCCAAACTTCACGGAGACGGCTCACGAGAAGCTCGCGACACCCGCTGTTATCACGACGGGATGCGGCTGCTCTGCTGGTGAAAAGCAGGAGGGACTACAGCCACTCAACTTCGACCGTGGTGCTAATGAGTTTGAGACGCTCCGCTTGACGACGGAGCGTGGCAAGCAGCCTGTCGTCTTCATGCTGACGATCGGCAATCTAGCGATGAGACTCGCTCGCTCACAGTTCTCGGGCAACTTCTTCGGTTGCGCTGGCTACAAGCTCATTGACAACCTCGGCTTCGAAACGGTCCAAGAGGGTATCGACGCAGCTGTAGCAGCTAAGGCAGACATTGTGGTGCTCTGCTCTAGCGATGACGAGTATGAGACTTTCGCTCCTGAGGCGTTCCGACTACTCGACGGCAGAGCGCAGTTTGTCGTAGCGGGCAATCCTGCCTGCACGGAGCAACTACAGGCTCTCGGCATTGAGCACTTCATCCATGTCCGTAGCAACGTGTTGGAGACGCTGCAGCACTTCAACAAGATCTTCGGACTAGCGTAGTAACCCTCTAAGTAACACACACAAATGACAAAGCCATTATATAAAGAGATTGACCTGAGTCACTCTCAGTTTGGACGCACCGACGCCTCGAAGTGGGGCAAGGAGCATGCGCTCGAGGCGAACTGGACGACGCCTGAGCAGATCAAAGTCAAGCCTGTCTACACGGCTGACGATATAGAGGGTCTAGAGCATCTCGACTATGTGTCGGGGTTGCCTCCCTTCCTCCGTGGCCCGTATAGCTTGATGTACCCGTTCCGTCCGTGGACGATACGTCAGTACGCAGGCTTCTCGACGGCTGAGGAGAGTAACGCATTCTACCGTCGTAACCTGGCGAGTGGTCAGAAGGGACTATCAGTCGCTTTCGACCTCCCGACACACCGTGGCTACGACGCCGACCACCCACGTGTCGTGGGCGATGTGGGCAAGGCAGGCGTCTCTATCTGCTCGCTGGAGGATATGAAGGTACTCTTCGACGGCATCCCCCTAGCCAAGATGTCTGTCTCCATGACGATGAATGGGGCGGTACTACCCGTCCTCGCGTTCTACATCAATGCGGGTCTAGAGCAAGGCGCTAAGCTCGAGGAGATGGCGGGCACCATTCAGAACGATATTCTCAAGGAGTTCATGGTGCGCAACACCTACATCTATCCGCCCGAATTCTCAATGAAGATCATCGCCGACATCTTTGAGTACACCTCGCAAAAGATGCCGAAGTTCAACTCTATCTCCATCTCTGGCTACCACATGCAGGAGGCCGGCGCCACGGCCGACATAGAGATCGCCTTCACCATCGCTGACGGTATCGAGTACCTCCGCGCTGGTATCAATGCGGGCATCCCTGTGGACAAGTTTGCGCCACGTCTCTCCTTCTTCTGGGGCATTGGTGTCAACCACTTTATGGAGATCGCTAAGATGCGTGCCGCACGTATGCTTTGGGCTAAGGTGGTCAAGAGCTTTGGCGCTGAGAATCCTAAGTCGCTCATGCTCCGTACGCACTGCCAGACCTCTGGATGGTCGCTCACCGAGCAGGATCCCTACAACAACGTAGGGCGTACCTGTATCGAAGCTATGGCAGCAGCTCTCGGTCACACGCAGTCGCTACACACGAACGCGCTCGATGAGGCGATCGCTTTGCCGACCGACTTCTCGGCTCGTATCGCTCGTAATACGCAGATCTACATTCAGAAGGAGACGCAGGTCTGCCGCTCTATCGATCCATGGGGTGGCTCCTATTATATAGAGACGCTCACCGACGAGATCGCTCACAGAGCGTGGGAGCACATTCAGGAGGTTGAGAAGATCGGTGGTATGGCCAAGGCTATCGAGACCGGCCTTCCCAAGATGCGTATCGAGGAGGCAGCCGCACGTACGCAGGCTCGCATCGACTCCAACCAGCAGGTCATCATCGGTATCAATAAGTACCGCCTAGAGCACGAGGATCCGATCGAAATCCTTGAGATCGACAACACCTCCGTGCGTCAGAGCCAGGTGGCTCGTCTGGAGGATCTGCGTGCTCATCGCGATGAGCAGGCCGTACAGGCAGCTCTCAAGGAGATCACCGAGTGTGTACGTACCAAGCAGGGCAACCTTCTCGAGCTAGCCGTCAAGGCGGCTGGTCTACGTGCCTCGCTAGGCGAAATATCCGACGCTTGCGAAGCAGTCGTCGGACGATACAGTGCAGTAATTAGAACGATCAGTGGCGTGTATTCAAAAGAGTCAGGACACGACAAGCAGCTGGAGTATGCCAAGCAGCTTGCCGCAGAGTTTGCAGAGCGTGAGGGGCGTCAGCCTCGTATTATGATTGCCAAGATGGGACAAGACGGTCACGACCGTGGTGCTAAGGTTGTAGCCACTGGCTATGCCGACTGCGGCTTTGACGTCGATATGGGTCCTCTCTTCCAAACTCCTGAGGAGAGTGCTCGTCAGGCTGTCGAGAACGATGTCAACATCCTTGGCGTCAGCTCGCTGGCAGCAGGACACAAGACGCTCATCCCGCAGGTCATCGAGGAGCTACGCAAGCTCGGACGTCCCGACATCATCGTCACTGCTGGCGGTGTCATCCCAGCTCAGGACTACGATTTCCTCTACAAGGCAGGCGTGGCAGCTATCTTCGGCCCAGGCACACCTGTCGCCTACTCAGCTGCCAAGTGTCTTGAGATACTTCTCGGCAAGGAAGCGTAGCTCAGCAAGCTAGTCACAACGCGAGACTAAGGCATCGCCACTAGTCTCCCCAATATAAGGAGAGCGGGTCTGTTCGTCACTGAACAGATCCGCTCTCTGTGTTGATGCTGTCGTAGCACGCTCCAGATAAAGCGCCTATCGAGGATCAGTCGTCGGTAGTCCAGCGGGTCGGCTCCCACTGCGTCGTGAGTGCGTGGTAGATGGTCTCGGCCGCTACTTGCGAAGCGACACGTGACGGGTCTAGTCGCTGACGAACCTCGTCGTAGTGCGCTTGCTGCGCTTGATAGACCGAGCCTTCACGCTCTAGGAGCGGGGTGAGCGCCTGAGCGAGGCGCTGTGGCGTCACCTTGTCGCCGAGTAGCTCCTCGACGACGGGACACTCTGCGATCAGGTTCACCAAAGAGAAGTAGCGGATCGGCAGTAGATGGTCAAAAGCCCAGCGCGCTAAGCGACCTGCGGGGAGCCGATAAGCGACCACCTGTGGGGTGCCTATGAGTGCCGTCTCGAGCGTTGCCGTCCCTGAGGTGACAAGCGCTGCGGAGGCGCCAGCCAATAGCGGTAAAGTTTCGTCGGTGACCAGCTCTATGCGCTCATTTATATAAGGAGTGTAGTGCTCTCGGTCAATGCTCGGCGCACCTGCGATGACTGCTCGCCAGGGAGCTGGCAGGAGGTCGATCGCTTGGCACATGATCGGCAGGTTGCGCGCTATCTCTGCTTCGCGGCTTCCTGGGAGGAGCGCTATGTAAGGTCGTGCCGTGTCGCATAGCTTAGCATTGCTCGCCAGTAGCTTGCCCACGCTCTGTATACTCGGGTTGCCCACGTAGCGAGCAGAGACGCCACGCTGCGAGAGGTAGTCCGCCTCAAAGGGGAGGATCGTCAAGCAGAGATCCGTGTATCGTCTGAGCCGCTTGATGCGCCGACGACGCGATGCCCACACCTTAGGCGGTATGTAGTAAACCACCGGCACCCCGTGCCGATGCGCCATCGGGAGCGTGTAGCGCAGGTTAAAGCCTCCGTAGTCGATCGGGA
>CAMPUN010000036.1 GCA_946997275.1 uncultured Porphyromonas sp. | reverse complement strand
TACTCTTTTATAAGGAAACGAACGCTTTAGCAGAAAAAACGCAACATCTGATCGGGATAAGGCTTTAGCCACAAAGGGAAAGGCGTCCGTCAATCTAACGAGTAGATCGGCGGACGCCTTATTATTAGTGTAAGGGTCTCTAGATTAGTTGACCTTGATCAGACTATTCATACCGCGCTTGATAGCCTCCTCGTTGAGGGGGATCAGCTTGTGGTGACGCTCAGGCAGAGACTTCTTGAGTCCTGCGATGATGCTCTCGAGCTTTAGCATAGGAGCAGCCTTGAGCATACCACCGAGGATGATCATGTTGAAGATCTTGTCATTGCCCATCTCGAGGCTCTGATCCGTAGCGGGAACCTCGTAGATGTTGATATCCTTGCGATCAGACTTGTGCTGGATGAGAGCTGGGTCGTAGATCAGGATACCGCCCTTCTTGACACGAGGAGCGAACTTGTCGAGTGATGGTTGGTTGAGCACGATGACAACATCATACTCGTTGACAACGGGTGAGCTCACAGGCTCATCGCTGACGATGACCGTAACGTTACTCGTACCACCACGCTGCTCAGGTCCGTAAGAAGGCATCCAGGATACCTCCTTGTCCTCCATGATACCAGAGTAAGCAATGATCTTACCCATAGAGAGTACGCCCTGACCTCCGAAGCCAGATATGACTATTTCGTAATTCATAGTTGTTCCTTTCGTCTGATTAGATTTTCATTGTAACCACCTCGTCGTTGCTACCCTTAGACTCGACATCCTTGATGTCACCAAGAGCGTACTTGTCGACCATAAACTTCGACATCCACTCATTAGCCTTAGCAGGAGTCATCTTCCAGCCCGTATTGCAGGTTGAGACAAACTCAACGACGCTGGTACCCTTGCCTGCGAGTGAATTCTCAAAAGCCTTGCGTAGAGCCTTCTTAGCCTTACGTACAGCACCAGCCGTGTGTACACTCTGACGTGTGACGTAGCACGTACCGTCTAGCTCAGAAAGGATCTTAGAGATGACGAGTGGGTAGCCGTTGAGCTCAGGTGTACGACCATCAGGACAGGTGACAGTCTTCATACCGAGTAGTGTGGTAGGAGCCATCTGACCACCCGTCATACCGTAGATACCGTTGTTGATGAAGATGATGACGATGTTCTCACCACGGTTTGCAGCGTGGATCGTCTCAGCAGTACCGATAGCAGCTAGGTCACCATCACCCTGATAGGTGAAGACGAGCTTATTAGGATAGAGACGCTTGATAGCAGTAGCTACAGCAGGCGCACGTCCGTGAGCAGCCTCTTGCCAGTCAATGTCTATATAGTTGTAAGCGAAGACGGAGCAGCCCACAGGAGCTATACCGACGGCCTGGTCGCCCATGCCCATCTCCTCGAGGACCTCTGCAACCAGCTTGTGCACGACACCGTGGCTACAGCCTGGGCAGTAGTGCATCGTGTTATTGTTGAGTAGACTTGGCTTCTGGTAGACCAAGTTCTCTGGTTTGGTTATATCCTTTATATCCATGATATTCGTTGTCTATTACTGGTTTATTGATAAGGGTAAGCTTACTTGACGAGCTTCGTACGCAGAGCGTTGAGGACCTCGTCTGGAGAGAATAGCATACCACCCATACGTCCGAAGTGCTCTACAGGGCAACGGCCGTTGACGGCTAGTCTGACATCCTCGACCATCTGACCAGCGTTGAGCTCGACAGAGAGGAAGCCCTTGACACCACGCTCAGCGAGCTTGGTGATCACCTCGTATGGATAAGGCCACAGTGTGATAGGACGTACGAGACCTACCTTGAGACCCTCTTGGCGAGCCACCTGGACGACCTTCTGGCAGATACGTGCAGAAGAGCCAAAAGCTACGAGTACGTAGTCAGCATCCTCAGTCATCGTCTCCTCGTAGCGAACCTCGTTCTCCTCGATCTTGCGATACTTCTCCTGGAAGCGTAGGTTGTTTTGCTCCATCACAGCTGAGTCTAGCTCGAGAGATGTGATGATAGCACGCTTGTCAGGTGTATGACCTGTAGTAGCCCAGGGGCAGCTAGCAGCGATCTCCTCATCAGTGTGACGAGGCTTCTGATCGGGTAGTACCACCTTCTCCATCATCTGTCCGATGATACCATCGCTGAGCATCATGACGGGGTTGCGATACTTAAACGCCATGTCCATACCGACACCTACGAAGTCGACCATCTCCTGTACAGAGTAAGGAGCTAGTACGATGAGGCGGTAGTCACCGTGACCACCACCCTTAGTGGTCTGGAAGTAGTCAGCCTGACTTGGCTGGATCGTACCTAGACCAGGTCCACCACGCATCACGTTGACGATGAGTGCGGGTAGCTCAGCACCAGCGATGTAGCTGATACCCTCAGCCATCAGGCTGATACCAGGGCTAGAGGAGGAGGTCATGACACGCTTACCAGCGCCAGCACCTCCATATACCATATTAATAGAAGAGACCTCGCTCTCAGCCTGTAGGACGACCATACCGGTCTTCTCCCAGGGGCGTAGCGACATAAGAGTCTCAAGCACCTCAGACTGAGGTGTGATAGGATATCCGAAATAGCCATCCAGTCCGTTGAGGATTGCCGAGTGTGCCAGGGCCTCGTTGCCCTTCATCAGTTTTACTTCTGCCATGATAGCTATTAGGATTAAAGGGTTACTTTATAGACGCTGATACAGCCGTCGGGACAAACCACGCCACAATTTGCGCAGCCAATGCACGTTTCGGGGCTGCTCATATAGCAGTAGTGATACCCCTTGTCGTTCACCTCGTCTGGGTGAAGCGAGATACTCGTAGTAGGACACGCCACAACGCAGAGGTTGCACCCCTTGCAGCGTTGCTCGTTGACTACGATTGCTCCTCTAAATTTTGCCATGTGTAGTACGTTATAGATAATTGTACCCTCCTCCCGTCAACAGACAAAAGTCGAGTACTGTGATACAATTAGTTTTCTTCGACCTCAAAGTTACGAAGAATATTCGAAATACCTACCATTAGGTAGAGAAAAAGATTGTTTTCCCGACATGTTCTTCGTAAAGAGGCTCTTTTGAAGATGAATAGCTCCCTAAAAACAACTAGAGACCGCAGCTAATTAGCGACAGTCTCTAGAAGGATAGGAGCGAAAGATACGGACTACACAGCCGATTATTGCTGTCCCGTTAGCGTCATCGAGCGAAAGTCGTCTATCGCCTTCACGAATTCCGCTAGGGATACGCCATCCCACGTGGCACCCTCTGTTGGACGCTGATACTTAGGGAGGATTACGATGTGATTGTCTTCAAGCGTAAGTCCAGAAGCTAGGTTTGTAGCCATTTTCTCGCTGTACTCTTTTTGGCCAGTGAGGGCTCGCACCACCTCGACAGCCTTACGTGTCGTAGCATCAGCCTGAGCCAGTGTTGCATCCTGCTCAGATAGATGCATGACGGTCTTTATAACCTTTGCTATCTCTTGCTGAGATTCATCCAGCGCCACCTGCTGCTGTCCCTTTGCCACGAGTGGTAGCAGGAATAGAAGCAAAGTGCATAACCATGTCGTATGTTTCATCGTCCTAAAAGCTTATGAGTTAGTATTCTTTTGGTCTCTTGATCTGTCCACGCACGTCCGCATCTTCGCTCTCCTACTTCTTTAGTTTACACGCCTTGTGCTAGGCGATGGTAGCAGACTGAGACCTCTTTCCATATCGCAAAGATAGTTTTTTTTTTGTAGACAGCAAAAGATGTGAATTTCTGCGCTCTCCCCGAAAGCTCACGAGGAATTTCCCAATAGCTCACGAGAAAACGAAAATTCCCCACGGAGCCGGGAAATGAAACTTCGGAAGAATGAAATGAAACTTCGGAAGAACGAAATGAAAGTTCCGAAGAATTTTCCGTTCCTCGGTGGATAATCAAAGATCTCCACCGAGGAATCGTTCGATTTCCTTGATAGTGCCGTCGATGAAGTCATCTTGCTTCATGCGCCAGCCCTGCCAGATTTTGCTCTCAGCAGTTATTTCAGTAGATTTGCGTGAGAATATCGGGCGTATCCAGAGGACTTCGCCCCCTTAGATAAGACTACTACCGATGAACTACAAAGGATACCTATATACGCTACTGCTCTGTGGCAGCATGCCACTAGCCTATCAACTGCAGGCGCAAGAGACCTTTAGCATACCCACCGAGCAGCATGCCATCGAGGTGACTCTCGCAGCGGGCTCGCCCCTACGCACCACGACGCTCCTCTCCTCTACACGACGTCTGAGCGAGGCGGATGGGTGGTTTGCCACTTATGGGGCGCATCTGCTGGGTCGTCCGAGTGCTGCTGCCGAGCTGGAGGAGTATATTACCAGAGAGCCCGTCTCCCGTGAGGCGCAGATAGCGCGCATAGCTCGTGCCACACACTACCTATATAATAAGGAGTACAATCGTGCTCGCCATACGCTAGAGCAGGTGCGTGAGCAGACCTTGACACGTGAGGCGCGGAGCGAGTGGCAGGTCAAGATGGCCTATGCGCTCCTACTGTCTGGTCGCTCTGGAGATCAGGTGGAGCGACTCTTTGAGTTGACCGCTGACAATGGAGGTTACTGGGGCGATGTGGCTAGGCTCTATCTGGCGCAGCTATACATAGCGCAAAACAATCTGGACAAGGCTGAGCGCACGCTACTCCCGATACAGGACCAGGGCGATCTGCAGTATGACGCTCGTCTAGGACTGGCGCGGATAGCCCTCTATCGGCAAAACTATCAGTCGGTGCTCACGCACACCGAGGCACTTGCCACGGCACGCCTCTCGGAGGAGCAGCGCACGGAGAGTCAGATCCTAGAGGCAAACGCGTGGTATCGTCTTGAGGAGCCGAGCAAAGCTATCGAGCGCCTCGCTCCACTAGCAGAGCAAAAGGCTAATGCCCTGACACCTGAAGACCAACTTATCCTCGCAGCCGCCTACATGGAGACGGAGCGCACGGAGCAAGCGATCCCGCATCTACTCCTAGCGACCCGTGGCGATGCGGAGACGAGCGGGGTGGCCAACCTTTACCTAGCTCGTGCTCGTAGAGATATGGGGCTTTACTCCGAAGCTTTGGCCTCCTATCAGGTGGCGGCAGATAGAGCCGTAGCTCCTACGATCCGTGAAGCTGCCATCTATGAGCAGGTATTGCTAATGCGCAGCAAGGCGGGCGGTTCGTTTGGTCAGGAGGTGAGGCTCTGCGAGGAGTTTCTCAATACATTCGCCCAGTCGGCACACCGTGAGGCGATGGAGCGCTTTCTCATTGAGAGCTACTACCGCAGCCCCGACTACCAGACTAGTCTAGCCTCCATAGGACGTATCAAGAGTCCTTCGCCCGTAATTGTAGAGGCGCAGTGCTATCTGCTCAATCAGCTCACACAGCAGGCGCAACAGACGGGCGACCTAGCCCTAGCACAGCGCTACAACCAGCAAGCACAGCAACTCGGCACGCGCTCCACACACCACACTGAGGCGCAGCTCCTAGGAGCGCAACTCCTCTCTCAGCAGGGAGCCTACAAGCGTGCATCACAAGCACTCACTGCTATCCTCAATAAACGAACAGCTACTAGCGCACAGCTACAGATAGCTCGCTACCTACTGGGCTACAGCCAGATCAAGCAGAAGCAATACGGAGCTGCCACGCAGACGCTCTCTATCTTACTCCAAGAGGGCCCGCTCGACAGTACGTTGCAGGCGGATGTCCACGCCCGCCTAGGCGATGCGCACTATATGCAGGGGCACTACACGCCTGCCGTACGCTACTACGAGGAGGCTTACAGGATCGCTCCTGACAATCAGGTCTATGCGCTCTATATGCTGTCTGACATTGAGGGTCTAAAGAAGGACTACAAGGCGCAGATCGCTGCACTCGATAAGTTGATCGCTCGCCACCCGAACAGCCTTTACAAGCCTCGCGCTATGTACGATCAGGGACGAGCTATGGAGCTGTCAGGACAGCATGCGGAGGCTATCGGAGCTTTCACACGTCTGACGCAGGAGTACCCGCAGAGCGAGTATGGGCGCAAGGCTGCCCTGCAGTTGGCACTACTATATTATAATAGGAATGAGACGAACCGAGCCATCGAGACTTACAAAGCGCTCCTCGCTGAGGCGCCACAGAGTGGCGAGGCGAAGCAGGCTTACGAAGCGCTGAAGAGTATCTACATCGAGGAGGGACGCTCCACCGAGTTTGTCCAGTACGCCAACAGCATTGGCGGAAGCTACGCCATCAACGAGAGCGAGGCGATGAACATCTCCTTCGAGACGGCCGAGCGTGCTCACCAGTCCCGACAGCCACAGGCAGAGCGCTTGCTCAAGGAGTACCTAGACCTGAAGCCACAAGGTGCTTCTTCGCTCTTAGCGCACTACTACTTGGGCGATCTCTACGAACGTGCTGGCAAATAGGCAGACGCTCTAGCACTCTATGAGCGCATCTACCCCAGTCGCAAGCAACTGTCGCAGGAGCTGCACATTGGTTTGCTTCAGAAGATGTCTACGATCCGCCTTCATCAGCGAGCCTTTGCGCAGGCATTGCCTTTGCAACAGGAGCTCCTCACACTACCGCTAGCCCCTGCAAGCTATCAGACGACACTGCTCTCAGCTACCGAGAGCGCGCTCCAAGCGGGACAGTACGCATGGGTCATCAAGGTCATAACGCCTCAGCTAGACAAGGCTAAGGGATGGAGCCAAGAGCAACTAGACCTCTTGACTTGTCGCCTAGCTACCAGCTACTTGAAGACAGGACAAGGCAACCAGATCGAATCTCTGCTAAAGCCACTTGTAGCCCGTATAGGGACTTATGCAGGCAGTCAGGGGACGCTCCTATTGGCTCAGTACTACGTCTCTAACAAGGTGCAGCAAAGCTACTCGAAGCAGCTACTGGACAAGCTGGTCAACGAAGCTTACCCAGACCCCGATCTATCTGCCGAGACGATCATAACGCTCTCCGACTGGTACCTCGCCAAGGGGGATCCCGACACGGCAAGACTATACCTAGAGAGCTTGCTCAAGAACTACACCGACGAGACTTCGCCGATACGTCAGCGCGCCACAGAGAAGCTCGCACAGCTTCGCCAAAGTACGGCTCGCTAATGCGCCTCTCGCCTTCCATTTCTCACGATTAAGCCTATCATCGATGAAACGACTATACATACTTCTCCCAGTACTGCTCAGCAGCCTGCTCCCAGCTTTAGCTCAACAGCCCACCCCTCCAGCCAAGCGTGACACCATCAGCCGTGAGGTCACCGTGGTGAGCGAAAAGGTGAGACAGATAGATGACACCAATCCTATCTTTACGCTGATACCTCTGACAAAGCCTCAGATAGAGCGCTACAACCCAGCCACACCTCGCTCCACGAGAGACTTCACGCCGACCCTCTCACCAGCGCCAACGCCTCAGCTGTCTAGCTTTGCCAGTGAGGTGCCTCAGCCTTACAATGGGATCATGGCCCGTCTCTTCGGAGGCTTTGCACCGGCTTTCGGTGGGGATCTGGCGGGGCAGTGGCACTTTGGGAGCAAGCACAATGTCCTTTCTCTCGATCTGACGCATCGCTCGGAGCTTTTCTCGCTCAGCAAGAACGGACCTAACCACTCCGTGCATGGTCCTACTCGGGAGACCGATCCTGACTATCACTACCTCAAGGAAGTCCCCTACCAGACGAATATGTACCGCCACGCTACCGAGGGAGTCCTAGGCTACAGCTATCACTGGAAGGAGAGCACCGTCAAGCTGCAGGGAGGGATCCGTAGTCACGTCTTTGCGCACACCCCTACGCAACAGAGGATGCAGATGGGTACGCTTCCCCTACTGGACCGCACCCGCTGGCAAGACAAGCTACGCGAGTACAGTCTGACGGGTCGCATAGAGAACCTTCAGGCGCAGAACTGGTCCTTCGACCTAGGCGCACGCTACGCCTTCCTATCCCACTCGCTGCCTAGTCCAGCCCAGGGCGACCTCCTGGCTAGCGAACATCTACATATGATTGACGCAGATGGCGCCACCGCCGTGCAGCTCTCTGAAGACTGGTCTCTCGGACTGAGCGCCGATATGCGTATCCGCACGAGCCAGCCCTCACAGCTCTTCCTCCTAGGGGCACACCCGCAGTTCCGCTATCGTGGGTTCGTTAATT
>CAMPUN010000035.1 GCA_946997275.1 uncultured Porphyromonas sp. | reverse complement strand
CCAAAGTTACGAAAACTAAAGCAGATAGCAACAAACACCCCAACATCTCAACTCCGCAAATCTCTCGAGCCGTGCGTCCGACCGCAAACGACGAGACGTGTAGCGGCTGTAGGGACGCACGGTCGTGCGTCCGTCCCCGTTAAAACCAACGGTCGCTGTAACCCTACAGCCGTTACTCGTCTGATCCCTCTGATTGAGGAAATCACCCATTCCCTCGGGAGGGATTTTTGAATCTCCAGGGAGGAACGGAAAAATGCTTCCGGACTTTGATCCCTTTCTTCCAAAGTTTCATTTCATTCTTCCGAACTTTTATTTCGCCCCTCCGTGGGGAATTTTCGTTTCCTCGCTGGATATCTACGATTTCCTCAGGAGGCGTGCGTCCTTACAACAGATTACTCGTCTCATCGGAGCCTTGATTTGCGAAGTCTAGCAAACCGCTCCGTCACTTTAGCTTGAAGTAGCAGATGATCGGCTTGTGGTCCGAGATGTTTGCCGAGCGATCCACGTGGGCAGCTCGCGCTACGATCTGGTCGCTGTAGAGCATGTGGTCGATACGCACACCGATGAGCGACTTGAAGTAGTAGCTGTAATTAGTTCCTCGCCCGGTCGTCGCAATCGCATCGTGCAGGCCTGCCGAGAGGCGATGATGCGTGTAGGAGATAGGCGTATCGTTGAAGTCTCCGCAAACCAGCAGGTAGGGCGACTCCTGATAGTTGATGTCCTGATAGATCTGCTCGACCTGCTGAGCACGACGCTTGAAGGCTGGCGAAAAGCGCCCTCCGATGGCTCTCGTGAAGCCCTTCGGGTTGACCTCCTGCGCTAGCTGAAAGTAGTGCGCCTGCTCCTCTTTTGTAAAGCCAAAAGACTCAAGGTGCAGGTTGTACAAGATTAACTTCTTATCCCCGACGAGGATCGTAAAGACCGCTCCCCCATTGAACTTTGAGTGCAGATCTATGGGGCGCGTCGACAGGATGGGGTACTTAGAGAGTACGATGAGGCGACTGCCGTGATCCTTGACCGCATAGGCCGAGCTGTAGTAGGGATAGTCTCTTAGGGTGTGGCGCAGACTGCGCTCCGACATATACTTTGACTTGTTGGAGCTGAGCCACGCTTCCTGCAGACAGATGATGTCGGCATCGCTCTTAGCCAAGTAGTCCGTGGTGGCGTGCTGATCGTGTGCCCCTAGCTTGGTAAACTGAAAGGCATTCGCATTGAGGCTCACCACCTTGATCCAGTTCTCACGATCTATCGGAGGCGTCTGGCGCGCTCGTAGCGGAGCGTACAGGAGGAGCGTCGGCAGGGATACGAGGAGCATGACCGTATTGATCGCCGCGCGACTCCAGGCTCGGATGATAAACCAATAGATCGCCTGCAGCACGACCAGTGCGAAGAGCAGAGGAAAGAGCAACCCCAGATAAGCCGAGAGGATAATGGTCGTCGGCGAAATGTAGCGACTCAGTAAGGAGCCTACGAAGAGCAGCAAGAGGAGCAGATTACCAAAGGAAACGAAGGTGTGCCAGAAGCCACGGATCATCCCCCAGAGGGTACGCGGCTTCTTTGGGCTTTGCGGGCTCGTCTTACGAGGAGTAGGAGGCGCTACGGGAGGGGGTGTTGTGCTATCCATAGAGTGCATGACTAGTTGTGACCCGACTGGTCGAGCCACTGATTATTGTGCTCAATGAGCTGCTCGCGCTCCTCATCGGATAGGCTCTGGTAGCCCGACTGTTGCACCTTATCTAGGAGCTGCTGGTAGCGTGCCGTCTGGGCAGTTTGTAGCGTCGCCTGCTGTCGTGCCGAGCGCTGTCGCCGACGACGGTACAGCCCCAAGCCACAGCCCCACAAGACCCCAGCCAGGTGAGCGATCAGTCCGCCTACATTGTACCCTCCATAGGCGAGTAGTAGGAGGAGAAAGACGAATAGCCCCACCTGCCACACACGGAGCGAGCCGATCAAAGGTAAAGGCATCTCTTCGCGAGGAGCAGCCCCCACCATATAGCCTACGAGGGCGATGACCGAGGCGGAGGCTCCCACGAGGGGCAACCCCAGCAGGACCACCCCGCCAGCGCGTAGCAGCGAGGTGCAGAGCACGAAGGCTATCCCACCTACGACCGCTCCCCCGAGATAGCTCCAGACGAACTGTCGCCATCCGCTGTGGCGAAGTAGCATTTCGCCAAAGAGCCACAGCAGGAGCAGGTTGAGCAAGAGGTGCAAGCCACTATTGTGCAGGAGCGTGTAGGTGACGATCGTCCAGGGTCTACGCCACAGGGCTTCCAGCGAGCAGGAGAGATAGAGCTGATCCACCACACCACGCGTCCATCGAGTGGGCAGTGGCGAGGGTAGCTGACGAACGATGAAGTCCACCAGCCAGAGAGCTACCAGCAGGAGCGTGATGCCCCAGAGCAGTCGCCGATCAGGATCTATACGCTTCGCCAAACGCATTGTACAGCTTACCTTGCTTACGCCATAGTAGTATGAGGAGCAGACCGCCTAGCATACCGCCCAGATGGGCGAAGTGCGCCACGTCGCTCTCTATATTGGCCACCCCGAGGAAGAGTTCGATCACTCCGTAACCGATCACAAAGTACTTAGCCTTGATCGGTATGGGGATGAAGAAGAGGTAGATCGCCGCATTCGGGTAGAGCCAGCCGAAGGCGAGCAGGAGGCCAAAGACAGCCCCCGAAGCGCCGATCGTCAGGAGCTGATTGACGAAGAACGCTGTAGCCATGCGAGAGCCATCGGGGAAGGCGACCACATCGTATCCCACCACCTCTCGGACGGTTGTCAAGCCCCAGACGAGCTCCTGCGAGAGCGCAGCCGTCAGTCCGCAGACGAGGTAGAAGAGCAGATAACGCTTAGCGCCCCACGTCCGCTCAATCACCACGCCAAACATAAAGAGCGCAAACATGTTGAAGAAGAGGTGCGTGAAGCTCCCGTGAAGAAACATATAGGTCACCGGCTGCCAGATGTGAAAGTCCTGAGCCGTCACGTAGTGCAGCCCGAGGAGTCCCGTCAGATCAATGCCCACACGGGGCAGTACCTGCTGAGCTAGATAGCAGAGCACGTTGATGATGAGCAGGTTGAGTGTCACAGGCGGGATCTGTAGTCGGCGGGATGTATCAAATGAGTGCATAGCGTTATGTTCTAATCGTTGCGTTGTGTAGGTAGTTAGTACCAGCCACTGCCGCCGTAGGTCGGCAGGCTGTGCTGCTCCCACTTCAGGTCACGAAGGAGGGAGGCGTTTACCCCGATCACGAGGTTGTACGACTTGTAAGCACCGAGCGGGATGACACTAGCCGTGAGAGACCAGCAGTGCAAGTCGCGGGTTATGTTGATGGTCATACCCGTCAGCTTCTTCAAGTCGAAGTTATAGTTCGCATCAAAGGAGAAGTTCCAGTTCGGCGTAGGCTGTAGCTGTCCTCGGAAAGAGAGGTTTTGGGTAAACATATACTCAAACTCTCGTCGCTGCGTGTTGAACTTCTGCCTATTCTGCGCCACATTGACGCTATAGTTAAAGGAGAAGCTCCACGGCACGTCAAACTTCAAGTAGCCGTCACTGTCCCAGCTGTCATCCTGGTTGTAGCTACTGCGACCTCCACTGTCGGGTCCATCGAAGTCTATCTTATCGACAGCCCGTCCACCTTTCCCCTGCGAGTCTTCTGACGAGCCATTGCCAGGATCGTCCGTAGCGTCCTTCTTCTTATTAAAGAGTCCACCGACCCACTTACCGATCTTCTCGAAGGTCTGCGGGGTAAAGGTATAGTTAAAGCTCGTCCCCGTACCGAGGAAGGCACCGATGCCATGCCCATTGAGTATCCTCAGCTTGTCCACACGGAAGGGTCTCACGTTGCCCTGCGGGTCCGTGTAGTAGTCCCATTCGTACGGATCGAACGAAGCGGAGAGGCGCAGCACGAAGGTCTTCGTAAGCCTCAGCGCTATGTTCGTATTGATGTTACTCCAGCGGAAAGAGTCGGCCGCCATATTGTACGAGAAGCTGAGCCCAAACTGATCAATGAGCGAGATCTTCTTAAACTGCTCCTCCACATCGGTCGAGTCACTCGGCATGCGTAGCTTCATCTCCACATTATTGTCAAAGGAGAAGTTGATCGCCCCCATCTTGCCCCGTCCTGGATAGCCAAATATACCACGCTCGTAAGGGGTGTAGACAAAGTTGTGAGCCTGCCCCAGCGTATCGACATAGTCCACCTCACGGTAATAGCCCCAGAAGGGATCGCCAAAGTCTGGCGCATACGAGAGCGAGATCGAGGGCGACACGCGGTGACGGATCATCTGCACACGATCTCCAAAGAGCTTGCGCCAAGGCTTGTAAAAGCCGTAGAGCGTCGTACTCATCGAGAGCGATGCGCTGAAGTTGTTCAGATGGTAGAAGCCATATGTCGTGTCCGCATCGACGATCCGCTGCTGCGCCTCATCCCACTGCTTCTCCACGCGAGAGGTGTACCAGTAGGCCGTATAGTTGATCGAAGGAGAGATCTTGATATAGTTAAAGAGGTCAAAGGAAGCCGAGATAGGTATCGAGTGCTGCATACCATTGCGCCAATCCTTGACTAGATTGCTCTTGAGGAGCAGATTCTCCTTGGTCGTGATACTGTTCCGTAGCGAGCCGTTGTAGCTCAGCGAAATCTTCTCATACCAGCGCTCCTTGCCCACACGGTTCTTCCGCTTGAAGGGGTAGATCGTCGAGAGCGAGAGCGAGAGGTTCGGCAGGGTCACACTAATCGTCGAGTCACGCGAGCGCTGATCTATGTTAAATGCTCCCGTCAGCGAGAGCGGTATACCCGCAAAGCTACGACGGTAGCTGATGCTAGAGCCCTTAGTGTTTTCGGCTCGGCGCTGGTGGTTGTAGACCGCCTGCGTAGCGTTGTGATTGTAGCTACTCGTCGAGAAGTTGACCGATGCCGAGAAGTTACGTAGCGGGTCCGCCTTGGGGTCTTGCGAGTGGGTCCATCGGAGAGATATATCTTGCGAACGGCTGTAAGTCGAGGGGATGTCTTTGTCTCCCTGCACCGTCGATATATAGCCCGCCTGCACGCTACCATTGTACTTATAGCGCTTGCGATAGTTGGACGCCGCATTGAGCGCCCAGGAGCCATTCGTATAGACATCGCCCGTGAGTGTCAAGTCCCAGTAGTCGTTCAGGTTGAGATAAAGGCCACCATGCGTCAGGTAAAGCCCTCGCGTCTGGTCAATACCGTAGCTCGGCATGATGATGCCCGAAGTCTGCTTCTCATTGAAGGGGAAGAAGGCAAACGGCAAGCCGATGAAGTAGAGCGGCACGTCAGCCATCACCAGATAGACAGGCCCCGTGACGATCTTGTCCTCAGGCTTAGCCTTAGCACGCGTCAGGTTAATGTAAAAGTGCGGATGATCATGCAGGTCACAAGTCGTATAGCGACCATCCTTGAGGAACATCGTATTGTCCTTGAGACGCTTCGTCTGCGTAGCCGTCAGATAGCCCTCGCCCTGCTGGGTCGTCACGTCCGTGATGAAGCCTTGACCCGTCTTGAAGTTGTACTTCATTGTCGTACTCTCAAACTTCTGATCCCCATCGGCAAACTTTGGCTTAGCCGTCGGCTGCCCTAGACTATCTAGCACATACTGCGCATAGACCTCCGAACTGTCAGAGACGATCTTGAGATAGTTCGCCTCGATGCTCATCGTCTGGTACTTCACCTCGCTAGGGCCGAAGAAGTACATCACATTGCGCCCCGTCATGACGATCGAGTCCTCAGCCGAGAAGGTCACAGGCGCCTCCAGCTTGAAGAGCTCCACCGAGTCAGTCTCAGTGATAGACGTTTCGGCATCTTTTGCCAATGTATCGGTCGTAGCAGGCGCCAGCGTCGTATCCGCTTTTGCAGCGAGGCTGTCGCTGACCGCTGCCAGCGAGTCCTGAGGTGTCGCCAGCGTATCCAGCAAGCGAGTCGTATCTGCCGACAGATCCGCCACGACCGTGTCTGGCGACTCCGTCTGTGACGGCGTAGCGGCAGGGGGCTCCGTGCGTCGTACCGGTGTCGCACACGACACGACCGCCACCCCTATGACAAGCAGTAGGAGCAGCCGCACGAGCGAGCGAGGAGCTATGACAGAGCTAGACATGTACTATAATAACGCGACCAAGCTTATGATGATACATCAACCGCAGGCAAAGGTACTAAATAGTGGCGTGCCACGACACGTCCCGTACCCGTCACTCGTCCGATAGCTCCGATCACTCCGATCAAAGAAATCACCCATTCCCTCGGGAGGAATTTCTAAACCTCCACCAAGGGACAAAAAAATTCTTCCGACTTATGATCTGATTCTTCCGAAGTTTCATTTCATTCTTCCGAACTTTTATTTCTCCCCTCCGTGAGAAAATTTCGTTTTGCACTGAGCTATCGGGGATTTCCTCGGGAGACGTGTAGCCCTTTGTAGGGACGCACGGTCGTGCGTCCGTTGTATCAAAGGTTACAGCGTCAGGGTTTTAACGGTGACGGACGTCCTCCCACTAAACACTTACCGAGCGTCCCTACAAAGGGCTACACGTCTGGCTTTGACACAACGGACGCTCGACCGAGCGTCCCTACAGCCGTTACTCGTCCCGATCGCTCCGATAGCTCCGATCCCCTCTAGATACAACTAGAGGCACCAGTACTAAGTACCAGTGCCTCTAGCTACTAACTTCTAATCTCTAACTTCTAAACTCTAAAAAGCTATCTCACGACGAGCATCGCACGGCGTGCGACACCGTCTGTGCCGACCGCCTCGACGACGTAGCTGCCTGACGAGAGGAGGATACGCTCGCTGTACTCCGTCAGTCCAGGTAGCGACTGCGTGTAGACCGTAATACCGTCACCTTGTACGAGACGTAAGGACGACATCTCCGCTGTCGTGCGGACAGTCAGCATACCCTCGCTGTACTGCGCCTGCAGCTCATCTATAGGCTCAACTATCGGAGCGACCGACGTAAAGTCGCCGTCCACGCGTAGCTCCAGACGACCCTCAGCGTCATCGGGGAAGAGCTTGATCTGGCAACTCTTACCACCCGTCAGGTCATACTCCAGACCGCTCTTGTGGTCTATCAGACGAGCCGTCACAACGTGTCCCATCACACTACCAGCGAGCGAGAGCGTCACGTCGATTGGTTCGGAGACCCGTGTGGCTAGCTCGTAGTGACCCGTAGCCACATCGTCAGCATAGAGATCCTTATGGAGACCATCCGCCGGGTCGATGATAGCTATCGAGGGATAGCGACTCTCCGTGCTTAGGAGCATTTTATCGACCGAGCCAGACTCGTAGCCATAAGCGACGAGCACACGATCCTTGCCGAGGAGGCTCTGTAGCGTCAGCGACAGGTAGCGTGCAGTCTCCGCCGTAGCGTCACCGCTCGTATTACGTAGGCTACTACTGCTCTGTGGATGTTGCTTAGCGTAGGAGTCGAGAGCAGTTGTTGGGAAGACCAGCTGCGCCTCGGGACCGACATTGGATTTAAGCTTGACCACAAAGGCTCCGAGCGGATTGATCTTCTTATCCCCCGCTGTAATTTGGGGATAGGTATTGACCGAACCGTCCAGCTTCAGAGGCTCATAGCCCTTTACACTAGCTGGGTCCAAGATCCTTACATAAGGCTCTATGACCTCCTTATTAGCATCTAGGAATGGAACAACCTGTAGCGGTGCCATAAATGGATTGCCCACCATCACCTCCTGACCAGCAGCGGTAGCACTCACCGCCATCGTGTAACCCTCGGTGCCGTCAGCGAGCTTAGCGATACGCTGCGTCGCGGGGTCCTCAAAGATAAAGCGGTAAGCCATCTTGCTGCGCTCAGCATAGGAGTAGTAACCACGGAAACGCTTTGCCTTGCCATCGAAGTACTGGAAGCGAGTCTGCCCCGTGCTAGCATCGTAAGTCTGATGGTAGAAGGAGTTCGCTATCTCAGGTCTGTCGAAGTAAGGCAGCTCCAAGATACCACGACGCTCCACAATGGCACTCTTACCCTCTCGGCTCTTAAAGCCCCGTTCGTCTCCAGCCACAATCAGAGCGATGCTGTTATTATTGCCCGCCATCGAGATAGATTGTAGTGGCGAGGGATCGTTGAAGGCGCTAGCGTCAAACTTTGCCACCGTGCTATTGCCCGCGGGCACCGCCTTGAAGCCAAGCTGATAAGTGTAGGGCGAGGCGCTGAAGCTGTAGTC
>CAMPUN010000034.1 GCA_946997275.1 uncultured Porphyromonas sp. | reverse complement strand
GGGTGTAAGCTTTAGTTGGGGAACCCTCGCTACCACCTTGCAACTCTATTGCTGCATCGCTCTTAGCACTCCAGTAGTATCTACCCGTTATAATGGATTTGACTGCACTATTGGGGTCGTTCTGTAGCTGGTCTATCAGTCTGATCTCAGCCTCTGTCGGTAGTCGCCAATCATCGAGGGTCACCAGCTGCCCATTGACTTCACGCGTCTCTGTATAGGTCGCGCAGTTGCACAATGCAGTCTCCTCATAGGCTACTATCTTGTTAGTTTTATTTCCTTTTCGAGTCCAGCCATACTCTAAATAGGTCAAAGATCCCGTAGCTCCAAGCTGAGAGGCGAGCTCAAAGCTGGGTGAAACCATCTGAGCAGTCTCAGCATCACGCATGGTAGTAAAATCAGAAATCTTCGCTCCATTAATTAATTCCCAATGTCTTCCCCATCCGTACCATTTTGCTGGCCAGAAGTCTGTGGTCTCTCTCGGAGGGAAGCCTAGGATCATACCTTCGGGTGGATTCTGTACAGTGATACGGTAGATTGCTTTGTTGTTCAAACCGCTATGCTCTAAGGTACCGTCTGGTCTTCGCGAAGACTTCGCACCCTCCGTATTGGTGATAAAGAGGGAGGGGTACTGGAACACCGTGACCTCTTTATCTAGCTCTGCGATGCCATTGCTGACCTTAAAGCGGATCTTCTTGGGGATATTGTTGATTGGTAGCTTAGACTGAATCTCGATCTGATTTCCCACCACGGTAACCGTCGGGTACTGATCACTGGAGTTGGGGATAGCTTCTGTTATTGCCTCTCCCGTAGCTCCATTGACATAGCTGAAGCTAACCTCCACGATCTGGATCGTAACTGGCTTTTTAGAGGACTCATAAGATATAGTATGAGTCTCCACATTGTAGATATGAGCCTCTTTCTCTGACACCTCTAGATAGTTAGCTGCGGGTAGATCATACTGATCATCGCAGAGAGTCCAGGGGAGGATAGAGAGCGTGCCAGTGATTGATACAGGCTCTTCGGGAGTTGTGGAGCCGAGCTTATGGATGCCGAGCTTCAGGTCGTAGAGCTTATTGGCCGTAAAGTGTGGCTCCGCAGGCGTGAGGGCTACGCGATAGAAGTTGTTGACAACTGTCGTCTCGCCCTCCTTCTTGAGTGGCACGGTGAGGAGGTAGTAGGGAGCTTGGTCGGGATCGCTACTCCAATTACTATAGTAAGAGTAGAAGAGCTGCGGCTGCTGGTCCTGAGTAACTCGATAGTCATAACTGATGGGTGTAGCTCCGTCAGCTGACTCCTCAGCCGTAAGGTAGCCACGATCTGTGGCTCCGACGAACTTGACCTGTATCTCGCCACCTAACTCATATCCTGTGACCTGCACGGTAGGCGTGATGCGTAGCTTGCTGGCTACACGGCGTAGCTCAACGGCACCGAGCTGCTTACCCTCAGGGGTCTTAAGATTGATCTGCTTGGAGGTCTTACCCTGCATGACAAACTTATCGTTAGGCATCTTAGCTACCGATTCGCTAACTGGGATCTTCGCTAGCTCGCTCTCTTGCTGTGGAGCTGTGAAGGTCAGGTTGGTCACGACATAGATGTCATACGTAGAGTTGCCATCGAAGCCTCCCTGCTTATCCTCTGGGATCGGTATACTATAGTTGCCATCCGTGGAGGGCGCCGGAGAGACTGACCAGTAGAGTGCACCATCCTTGTAGAAGAGGATCTGGAGTCTCTCGATCTTGTTCTCATTAAGAGCATCAACCCCTGGCTCTGTAGCACGCAGTGAGCGGATCTCCTGCACAGCGAGTCGCAGTGAGAGTTCTGCTGTGGAGCCTTCATCGGGACACGCCACAGGCCTCTCCGTAACACAGCCTGATACCATCAGCAGTATCAAGGCATATCCCACTAAGCGGGTAGAAATATCTATTAGTCTATTCATAATCTATGATGCTTCTAATGGTTGCTAAGCGTTGTCCTGACAGATCCTAATGCCCGTCACTGGGATATTAGCTCCTTGTAGGTCTAGATACTCTGAGGTGAAGAGAAGCTGCGTACAGCGTAGTGAGGCGCCTGCGGGTTTCGTCGCGATAACCCTAACGGTGTACTCCGTAGTGCCATCGGCTAATCCCTCTCGTACGGCTCCCCCTGTGATGTCAAAGCGGAAGTCAAGCGCATTGGTCAGTGTGGCTCGCCACTTGGATGGATCGGTGCTGGAGCTTATCTTGACCTTGAACTCGGCAACCTCTGTATCGGTTACGTAGTAAGTCGCTGTAGGATCGGGAGAGAGACTCACGATCTTAGGATTTTCGAGCTGCTCATCAATCGTCTCTACCTCCCAAGGTAATACTCGCGTGCTCAGCAGTAGCGCATTGTGCGCTCCGATCTTGGTGATCGTACCTGTTAGCTTGTAGTGATGATTGCGATGCAGTGCGTAGTGGTGGTCGGCATCACTCGTCTCATCATTGACATAGGCCGTATAGGTCGTAGGAACTCCATTATAAAGAGCCTCAACGGTCAGAATAGGCGCATGACCTGCCGTATCGCTATCGAGACTCTCGTAGGTGTAGAGCTCCTTGTCAGGGATATAAGTTGTCGTTGCGTTGTTGACTAGCGTAACCTTCTCGGCTTTGCTGTAGATCCAGGTCTCGCCTAGGTGATAAGAGGCGGGTGTCAAGAGCATACTTGCCTTGGGCAAGCGACTGATCGACACGCTACGGATGATCACCTGGTCGTTGGCCGCTGTCTTTTGGAGTAAGTCGAGGGTGATCTTGGCTCTCGTCTTGGTCAAGTTGATCTCTGCATTTACGTTTCGATCCTTAAAGAGGGTAGCCGTGCCCTGACCTATCATCAGAATTGGCGTTGGCTCCGTTGCTCTGCTGGGATCCTCGTCAGGGATAGCTATGCGGAGTAAGTCTTGCTTGAAGACAACCTTATTAAGGGCAATGCTCATGACTGGACTCTCGTTGGCAATGACGTAGATCTCCTTGGCTCCTTCGTGAGCCTCTACACGTAGCCAGTCACTGAGGTCGGTCGGATTGCTAAAGCTCTTCTGCACATCCAGTGCACCTCCAGCCTGATTGAAGACTAGGATGCGGATCGTCTGCACAGGTAGATCCTCTACGAGAAGCTCCCCACTGCGCAGGGTCATCGTCGGGATAGAGAGCTGTACGGTAGCAGGCACTAAAGTCTCTCTTAGCTCACTGCGCCGACACCCTGACAGCGCTGTCAGGAGGAGTGCCGATAGTGCGAGTAGCAATGTAAGGGTATGTCTATATGGTTTCATAGGGTTTCAAACTTTGCATGTGAATGAGACTTTAGTAGATGACGAACTGGTGTACGACATTCCATGGCGTCACAACAATCTGTACTGATATATTGCCCGACCGCAAGTCAATAAGGATATTGAGCATCTTGCCTATCTCTGGTAGGATGAACGCGTCTCGTGAGTCCTTGGTAAAGCTCTCCAAGCACTTGTCTCCGACGTAGAAGTCTAGCTGGAAAGGTTTGTCATCGATAGGCGGATAGACCCTAAAGGGCGCTATGTAATAGTCGCCTGTGGAGCTGTCTAGAGAGCCCGTCAGACGGTAGGTCGTGGGATCACCTTTGTAGGTGTCAACTATAGAGTAGTTGTCTAGGGACTTGCCAAAAAGTATCCGAGCTGACGCATAGTCGGTAGGGTCAAACGCTTGTCGCTTGTAGCCATGGCTCTCAAGCCACTGCTCATAGCCTAGGACTGTTACATTGACCTGACAGGTGCGTCGGTAAATGTCTATAGTAGCAGGCTCGCCTAGCTTGAGTACGCCGTACTGTTGCTGACGATCTAATCGGCCTGAGAATAGGTCTGTGGGATACTGCCCGAAGCCGTCTGTACGTAGCAGAGGCATCTGTACATCCTCGATACGCTGTACCGACTCTAGTCTTGTTGCTTCTGCTGGAGTCACATTGCCCCATGCCACAAAAGTGAGGGTCTTAGGACCATATTGCTCGATGTGTATAGGCTTGCGAGACTTGACCTCTTCGGCTGTCAAGAGGATCTTGTCTATGCGCTTGCCTGTCTCGTCAAATGTGAATAGGATCACGTTTTCAACATCCCCATCAGAAGTTATATCCTTGTTGGAGATATCTACAGCTCGTACGGTCAGCTCGAATGGTTGGGGACAATCCTCGAGATTCTCTGCGATACAGCCAGACAAGAGAACTACCATCGACGCGATCCAAGCCGTGGTCGCTGTCTTATTGATCCATCTCTGTACGATATTCATATTAGTGTCTCAATGGGGTGCTTAAATAAAGAGTGATAAGAGGGAGAGTCTGCCATCAAACATCAGGGATCTATATGTTGACTATGAAGTATGAGTGATCTTGCGCTTGACGCAGACTCTCCGACTGGATGGAGATGGCTCTAGAGCCACCACAACTAGACGGTGGCTCTAAAGCTATCTGTAGAGAGTGTCTACCAGACGACGTTTTGCTTGACGATGACCCAAGGTAGAACCTTGCACTTGACGTCAAGATTGGCCTTCTCGGCAGTTGGATCCTCAGGAGAGTTCGTACCAGGGCCAGTGATCGTGAGCGCGATCTCGTACTTGTTGTTTCGCTCGATGGCGTTCTTAGCCGTATGACCACCGTCGTAGGTATAGCCGTCCTTCGTCCAGTTGACAAAGACTGGATAGTAGGTTGAGTGGTCTTCTGCAGATACGATCCAGCCAGCCTCTACAGCCTGTGCAGCTTGCTCGTCTGTTAGTGCAGTACCATCAGCCTGTGTGAGCTCGCCCTTGAGACAGAGGATGGTGGGGTGCTCTGCGGAGTTGTTCTCTAGGACATAGAAGCCCTTGCCTGTCTGTGCACCTGTCTCTGTGAGAGCCATCTTGAGCTCTGCCATCTCAGTGTAGTTAGCCTCTGCTGGAGTGTACTTGCTGTCCTTAACACCGAAGAGCTTAGCACCGTAGAAGTAGTTAGCGTCAGTGTTTACTAGAGACTCACCGAAGACGTTGGACTGAGCCTTAGCGATGAGAGCGATCAGCTGACCCTTGTCAAAATTGACACTGTAGAGAGCTGCGTAAGACTCTGCGAACTTTACCGTAAGGTTCGTTAGAGCCATACCAGCGTGGATGTGCTTGAGCTCGATAGGCTTGTCTACAGAGAGACGGTTGCCATCACCATCTGCTGCGTAGCCGTAGTAGTTCTTACCCTTCTGAAGAGTAACAGTTACAGGCTCAGCTGTGAGCATAAAGGTACCCTTGTTAGGATCTTGATCATCTGCAGCAAGTGTGTGCGTAAGAGCCTTAACCTTGTTTAGAGAGAGACCCTTGAGGTTCTGGTCAGCGAAGTTAGCTACGACTACGAGTGTCTTAGCACCAGATGTCGTCTCGATATCCTTGACCTCGAGAGATCCAGCCGCATCCTCCTTGTAGGCGACCTGTGCCTCTCCCTGATAGACCATGACGGCCAGCTTCTGGACCTTCATGTCTGCATCGCCTGCTCCATCCTCATAAGCTCTGAGGTCGGCCGACTTAACTGCGACGCTGATTGTAGCGTCTGTCTCGGACTGTAGAGGTTCGTCCTGATTCTTGTTGCACGCCGTGAAGGCGAGTGTGAGAGCCACGAGGCTCAGTAGGAAAAGCTTACTTTTCATAATAGTTGATTTGATTAGTGGTGAATATATAGTGTTTGTTCTCTGCTTAGAAGTTGTCCTGCATAAAGTGTAGGTATTCATCCAGGTTGTACTGAGCATCGGGCAAGCCGAGCTGAGCAGCCTTGGTTAGATAGGTACGAGCATTGTCATACTGCTCGTTGTAGGCGTAGGCGATGCCTAGGATGGTGTAGAGCTTGCTGTTCTTCTTGTAGCGCTCTAGTAGCTTGACCGCCTGATCGTATCGACCAGCCTCAAGGTCCATGATAGCTGCATTGGTGGCAGGCTCGACAGCATTGGGGAAGGCGTCAGCTGCGATCACCCAGGTCTCGTACCGCTCGGCACTGCCAGCAGGATAGCTGTTGGCTATCAGGTTGACCTCCGCTAGGCTAAGGTGTGTCGGGTGCGTCTTGATCACCTCCTTGGCCTCTGTCAGGTCAAAGCCCTTGACGACAAAAGAGAAGGAGATGACGGTACGACGTAGCGGTGGGTAATAGGTCTGTAGCAGTTGAGCATAAGTCTGTCCATCGTCTATAGCTCGTAAAGCTGCAGTACGCTCGCTGACTGGTTCCTTCTGAAGGATCTCTAGGATCTGCTCCTTATGGTCTAATGAGCTAGCGGCTATAGCCTCTCGTAGACCATCCCAGTCTGCGCCCATAGCGCTTGAGGTGTAGTGTCCCTTCAGGCGTGGGCTCTTGCTAACGATATGCTGTGCGACTCTGTCTACACGTCCCTGGGCCAGACGATTGTTAAGATCCTCGCTACCCTCAGGAGAGGCGTAACCTGCTAGGGATAGGGCATCGACGGTCAAGTTCTTGTTGCGAGTGAGCTCCGTGAGCTTGTCGTCGATACGCTTGATCTCAGCGCGGTTATTGCCGAGGTTCATGTTGAGACTCGTCTGACTGACCGGGAAGGTGATCTGAGCTGTGAGGCTCTCCTCGCGTCTCTTGGTCTCCTCGCCCTCAGGTACGAGCATCGCATAGCGATACTGAGGCTGATACAGTGGAGCTAGTGCATTGGGTGTCAGTAGGGTGGTGTAGTCTCCCAGCTCGCACTCAGCGCAGCCGTAGCCCTTGGCACGAAATATCAGTGAAGCATCTTTCATCCATAAGGCAAAGGGTACCTCTGCTGTGTAGTGGTAGTGTTGCTCACCGCTTTTGTTACGGATTATGTCCACCTGCTTGCCCATGCGACGTAGCATGATAGCGCGGGTACGACCTGATATGGAGATCGCTGGCAGGTCGAGCTGTCCAGAGCCATCGTTAGCTTGGAGCGTCGGAACGATCTGTAGTACCGTATTGCTCTTCAGATGCTTCATGTTTGTGAGGTCTAGATCAAAGTCCACGACAGCCTTTGCCCCCTGTCTGGTTGCAACCGTCTGAGAAGTGGCTCTAAGCCCATCTAGTGGATTGACAGCCTCCTGAGCGATTATCTCTGAGGGTAGCCATAGCATCACTAGAGCTACTAGTGTGAGCGTAGTGAGATGTAATATAGAGTGTTTCATGTCTGCTACTACTTTTGGAGGGTTGTACGATTAGAAGAGGTAAATCAGTGAAAGCGTTGCCTTGGTCGGTCCTAGGTAGTTTTTCTTCTCCTGGGAGACCTCTTTACCACAATGCTCACATTGGTACTTCGTATAGTCGAAGAGTATGTAACCAGCGCTTAGGGAGGCCTCTAGATTCCAGTGCTTACCGAGCACCCACTCATATCCGTAGGTGATACCTGCACCGTAGCCCCACCCCTGGATGCGGCGGTCTTTGAGCTCTTTGAACCAACCGATAGGGAGGTTCAGCTTATTGATGTTGTAAAAGCCAACGACGCCGTGTAGACCGAAGAAGTGCCCGTTGAATGCCTCGCAGAGGAAGTAACGAGCCTCCGGTACGACTGAGAAGTGTAGCCACTTCATCCCCGTATCCTTATCGATCGGATTGATGAAGTTGTACCCACCCGATAGATCGATGGTCCAGTGTGGTGCGACCTTGACCTCGAAGCCGAGATTGGGTGTAGCAGTGCCCCAATAGAGGAGATTGCTCTTGATCCCAACATCCTGCGCCGTACACCATGTTATGGAGGCAAGCAGGGAGAGAAGGAGTGAGATAAGTCTATTTTTCATACGGTTTGAAATAACGGTTTCATGACTAATCTGGAAGGGAGGCATCTCTTGTACCTAATGTTCATCTCGTGATCGAGGTAGTTGATCTGTCTCCTAGGTTTCTGTTGCAAAATTAGACCTCAGCGGTGTTAAATATCTTATCAATTGCGGACAAAAACTTGTCATAATCGGACAGGATTACATGGCGCACTTGTCATTTTCGGACATGACATCATATCTAATGCGTTGATGTATAGTGTATTGTTGGTGTCAAGAGACTAAACATCGACAAAAGCCTCTACAAGATGGTCATTTCTTGATAAGACATAAAATGACAGTCCAGCTTGCTCAAAGTTGACGCATGATATACGATGAGCTCCTCCACGTTTCTATGAGACTGTTGCAAAAGTCAACAGTCTCTTCTATGGAGGAAATCGAAGGATTCCTCGGTGGAGATTGTTGATTATCCAGCGAGGAACGAACAAATTCTTCGGAACTT
>CAMPUN010000033.1 GCA_946997275.1 uncultured Porphyromonas sp. | reverse complement strand
TACTCGTAAGCCAGCTCCAGGATCTGTCGTACGATCTCGGGCGTCATGTTCTGATGCTCTCCGAGCACGGTGCCACGCTCCGTGAAGCGACGGACCACCTCGTCGATTACCTCATGAGGAACCTCCGCATCGCGTAGCGTGACCGAGAGACCGAGCTTGGCAAAGAACTGCTTCGTCGCCTCGATAGCCGCCGTGATAGCATGCTCCTCGCCTTGACACGACTGAGGGGTCAAGCCCCATATGCGAGCCGCATACTGAAGGAGCTTGTCCTGCTTGCCCAGATGGCGCATCACCTGCAGCGTAGCGGGCAGGATGATGGCGAGCGTATGACCGTGTGTCAGTCCCGTCAGGGCGGTCACCTCGTGACCTATGTAGTGCGTGCTCCAGTCCTGGTCCACGCCCCACGAGAGATAGCCGTTGAGCCCGACGGTAGCGCAGAGCATGAACTCACCCATCAGGTCGACATCCTTATGGTTGTGCGTCAACCCTGGGGCGATCTCGATAAGCGTCTGTAGCACTCCCTCAGCCATACGATCCATTAGGAGCGGACTCCGCATCGTGGTCATGTATTGCTCCATAACATGGACGAAGGTATCTGCTATACCACACGCTACCTGATAAGGAGGTAGAGAGGTTGGCACATGAGGATCTAGAATAGCGAAGCGTGGATGCTTACTTGAGAACGAATACTTCTCCTGCGTCTCCCGACAAGAGATGACACCACCACTATTCATCTCCGACCCCGTAGCGGGGATCGTAAGTACGACCCCAAGAGGTAGATGCTCTCCCCTATGCTTGCCAGCACGGACTATATCCCAGGGGTCTTGATCACTGCACATCGCAGCGATGATCAGCTTGCTCGCATCGATGACTGAGCCGCCACCCACGGCTAGGACAAAGTCGCACTGCTCCTGACGTCCCAGCTGGACAGCCTTACGGATCGTCTCGACCGTAGGATTGGACTCGATGCCCCAGAACTCGGTCACCGAGCGTCCCTCCAGTGCTTGGCACACGGCATCGTAGACGCCATTGCTTCGTATACTGCCACCGCCCATCACAAGGAGGATGCGGTAGTGAGGATCAATGAGCCGAGGAAGCTCGGCAATGCGTCCCTCGCCGAAGACAAGCTTCGTGGGATTGTAGTATGTGAAGGGTTGTATCATGCTTCTTGGTAGATTAAAGGGTGAATAAAGATAGGCTTCGTAGCCTTGCCAAGAGCAAAGATACGAGTTTAGTCTGTGACCTGCAGGTAAAGCTGATCGATGATGCCGTCCGCCACGCCAATCGTTGGCACGATCACCTGATCGGCGTGCAGGGCAGCAACAACTCTGGTGAAAAGCTCGCCCGCCGGGACGATCACATCGGAGCGGTCAGGCTTCAGATTAAAGCGGGTCATCCGCTGCTCATCGGTCAGCGCCGCAAGCGTCTCATAGATCTCCTGTAGCGCCTCAGCAGAGATAAAGCGGGTATCAGGCTTAGCAAGGTCAGTCGTGCCATTGAGCCGAGCAAGCCGATTGATGTTGCCACCCGTACCAACGATGGTCGCAGCTCCGTACTGACTGTACAGATCCGCGAGGTACTGGTCAAAAGCCTCGAAGGTCGCATCCCGCACCACCCCACTCAGCATACGTACCGTACCAATGTCAAAGGAGCGAGTGGCAACAGGTTCTCCGCCCACATAGAGGTTCAACTCTGTGCTACCTCCGCCCACATCCATAAAGAGGTAGTTGCGATCTGTCGTGATGACACGATGTACCTTGCTCTGCGCCACAAGAGCCGCTTCCTCCTCGCCTGAGATCACCTCTATCTCTATACCTGTCTTGCGGAGCACCCTGTCCACGATCTCCTGAGCATTGCTCGCCTCGCGCATCGCTGAGGTAGCACAGGCGCGGTAGTGAGCTACGTCGTAGATCTTCATCAGATGCTTGTAGACCTTCATAAGAGAGAGTATATCACGCTGCTTCCTCTTAGATATCTGCCCAGAGATAAAAGCATCTTCGCCCAGTCGGAGTGGCACACGCAGGAGCTGCACCTTGCTGAGCGGTTGCTCGGAGAGGTCACTGTTGACGCACTTGATGAGGAGCCGCACGGCATTCGAGCCGATGTCAATGGCGGCGAGGTTAAGCTTTCTCATATCTTCGTATCAGTGTCTATGTCTTGCTGTAGGTAGTAAGCGTAGAGGTCGGTCTGCGAGCGGTACCATGGCATCGGAGCCTCCTCGCGCCGAGGACGCCCGTCGTGACTATTGACATAGTGTCCCTGCGAGACATCTTGCAGTCCACACGCCACGATGTGATGCAGGTCTCGCTGTATCTCCTTATCGTAGACAGGAGCCACCACCTCGATACGACGATCCAGATTGCGCTGCATCCAGTCGGCCGAGCCGATGAAGTAGAGCGGATCATCATTATTGCAAAAGATAAAGATGCGCGAGTGCTCCAGATAACGATCTATGATGCCGTAGACGCGAATGTTTTCGCTCACTCCCTTGACACCCGGTACCAGCGAACAGTTACCACGCACCAAGAGGTCAATGTCCACCCCCGCCTGAGAAGCGGCGTAGAGACGCTTGATGAGGGCGGGATCGACGATGTGATTCACCTTCACCATAATATAGGCTGGCTTACCCGCAAGCTTGTTTTTGATCTCCCGATTGATCAACGCGATAAAGCGACGGCGCATATCATTTGGCGAAACCAGTAACTCCTTAAAGTGCGTATCCAGGTAAGGCTTCTCAATGTACTTAAAGACATCCGCCACCTCTTTCGCTACATTCTTATTGGCCGTCATGAGCATCACGTCGGTGTAGACACGCGCTGTGCCCTCGTGCATATTGCCCGTACCGATGCAGGCTATATCTCCATGACGGGTCGTGATATGGACCAACTTGCTGTGTATCTTGAGCGTCTCAGGACCAAAGAGCACATTGATACCCGCCTCGATCATCTCCTTAGCCCAGGCTATGTTGCTCTCCTCGTCAAAGCGCGCCAGCAGCTCCACGACGACCGTCACCTTCTTGCCATTCTTAGCCGCAGCAATCAGGGCGTTGATCACGTTCGAGTCCTTGGCGACACGATATAGCGTACACTTGATTCCCCGCACCTCATCGCTAATAGCTGCCTCACGGAGGAGGCGCAGGAAGCGATTAAAGCTGTGATAGGGGAAGTGCAAGTGCCGGTCTTGATGCAGCACCTGATCAATCATACTCTCCGTGAAGTCGATGCCATCGCCTAGGATCGGCATCTGTGGCGGATTGCATAAGTCTTGGCGGCCGCACTTAGGGAAGTCCATCAGGTCACGCAGGTTGTGGTAACGCCCGCCAGCCACCTTGGCATCGTTGCTGTCTAGTCCCGCCTTGCGAAAGATCTTATTGCGCAGTGAACCAGGCATATCGGCATCGTAGACCACACGGAGCATCTCCCCCTTGCGACGACGACGCAGACCCTTGGAGACACGCTGCACCACCCCCACATCGACATCCTCCTCACGAATGTCCATCTCCGCATCCTTGGTAAACTTGAAGGTGTAAGCCTCAAAGTCGTTGCACCGCATGCCCGCAAAGATATACTTAAGGTTGAAGCGGATCACATCATCGAGGAACATAATGCAGACCCGCCCCTCCTCATCGTCAGCGATGCGGATGAATCGGCCGAACTTCTCCACAGGAGCCTTGATGATGCCGACGCTCTGACGCAGTGGTTTGTCGCTCCCCGGCTCCAGCTCTTTCATCTGCACCGCTAGGTAGATAGACTCCTCTATCTGATCTGCCGAAAAGTCCATCTTGCGCAGCGAGAGCGGATTGGTACTCGCGCCCAGCTGCCTAATGTAAAAGTCAAAGACCTGCTCCTTCTGTCGTGGCGTTAGCTCCAGCTCGTTGACCACTCGTATGCCCGCCTCAGCCAGATCATCCAGAGCCTGCTGAAAGTTCTCCTCAAAGGTCTCAGCATACTCCTTATTGAGCTTGTAGATCTTACGCAGTGTCCGCTCCGCCTCCTTACGTTGCGGTGCTGATAAGTCCTCGTCCTCTGCGATACGACGTAGCGAAGCCACACGCACACGAAAGAACTCGTCCAGGTTGTTTGAGTAGATGCCTAGGAAGTTCAGGCGCTCCATCAGCGGGACATCCTCTCGCGCACTCTCTAGGAGGATGCGCCGATTGAAGGCCATCCAGCTTACATCTCGATCTATGTAGGGGAATTTGTTCACTTTGCGTTTCGTTGTCTTGCCCATAAGTTACGATACAATGGTATTGGGGCAAATGTACTACTTGTATGTTGAGAATCTGTTAAGAAACAGTGTACCACTCCCGCTCTAGTCACGGCGGAAGATATCTCGTGTGTAGACCCGCTCGGCGACATCGTCAAGGTCGGCGTGGTAGCGGTTCGTAATGATAGCCTGAGAGCGAGCCTTAAAGGTCGCTAAGTCGTTCTCCACAAGGCTTCCGAAGAAGGTCGTATGCTGTGCCAGCGTAGGCTCGTAGATGATTACCTTAGCCCCCTTAGCCTTGATGCGCTTCATCACCCCCTGAATCGAGGAGTGGCGGAAGTTATCGCTGTGGCTCTTCATCGTCAGGCGGTAGATGCCGATGACGCACTCACGCTCTTGCGTCGGGTCGTACTGATTCTCCTCCATATAACTATAGTAGCCCGCCATCTTGAGGACCTGATCAGCGATGAAGTCCTTACGTGTGCGATTGCTCGCCACGATGGCGCCGATGATGTTTTGCGGCACAGCATCGTAGTTGGCGAGGAGCTGCTTCGTATCCTTAGGCAGGCAGTAGCCTCCATAGCCAAAGGAGGGATTGTTGTAGTGATCGCCAATGCGGGGATCTAGGCAAACGCCCTCGATGATGCTCTTGCTATCGAGATCCTTAAGCTCCGCATAGGTGTCCAGCTCGTTGAAGTAAGAGACCCGCAGCGCTAGATAAGTGTTCGCAAAAAGCTTGACCGCCTCAGCCTCCGTCGTACCCATCAGCAGTACAGGCATATCTTGGCGAATAGCTCCCTCACGTATCAGCTCGGCAAAGCGCTCTGCACGCTCCCGCTGATGCGCACTCTGCTTGTCATACCCTACGATAATGCGCGAAGGGTAAAGGTTGTCGTAGAGCGCCTTGCTCTCACGAAGAAATTCTGGCGCAAAGAGTATGTCATCGTACCCCATCAACTTGCGCAGGTGAGCCGTATAGCCCACGGGCACCGTCGACTTAATCACGATCGTCGCTGCGGGGTTGCAGGCACGTACGGCAGTGACCACCGCCTCGACGGCAGAGGTGTTGAAGAAGTTCTGCACTGGGTCATAGTTGGTCGGTGTAGCCACCACGACAAAGTCCGCTCCACGGTAAGCCTCCTCGGCCTCCAGCGTAGCACGCAGCCGAAGCTGTCGTGTCGCCAAGTACTCCTCGAGGTAGTCGTCCTGTATCGGTGACTGACGCTGATTGATCAGGTCCACCCGCTCGGGCAGCACATCCACGCCCACCACCTCGTGGTGCTGCGCCAGGAGCACCGCTACCGAGAGTCCCACATAGCCCATGCCTGCGACTGCTATCTTCATACGTTCAGAGATTAGATTGTAGTAAGTGTCTGGACAAAAATACAACAATTCGTGGATAGCGACTCACAAAGCTCACTTCACGGCTAATTCCTATTTTGAGGTGCTGGGGGAGAAGCCACACGCAAAAAACTAACTGAAGTGAATTGATTAACTTGCACCCCCAAATGAATGAGGAGAGCTTTTTCGCCCTCCCCCTTACCACCTCAAAATAGGAATTAGCCATGAAAATCGATTTTCACCTAGATGAAAAAGGCCCAACTGCAAATAAAGCGATTGAGCCTTCTCGTTAAGATCAAACCGAGTGAGGGCAGCCGCACAAGCTAGCAAGCACCCTGTGTCAGTTTCGCAAGAGCGAGCGCGTCAGATACCGAAGCGGTCGGTCGAGAGCTGTGTAGGCTCCTTCGTCTGCACCTTGTCAAAGCTACCGAACGTATAGCTCAGATGGACTGAGAAGCGGGTATTGTAGCGCGAGGGACGGAAGTCCACCTGATGGATGCCGTAGTTGACCCGCACCCGAGGCACACCCGCATTGAGGAGGTCGTCTCCTCGCAGGGTGAGGCTCCACTTCTTATCCTGGCTGGTCCACTTAGCACGACAAGCGAGGTTGTATATATCGCCTAGACTATAGTAGCCCTGTATGGCTCCATGCAGATAGCTTCCGTCTAGCCCGATGGTGATATTGTGCTTTTGGCTGATCCTAAACTCATTAGAGAGGGCGACATAGTACATAGGCTTGGTGCACTGATAGGTCGGCTCGTAGGGAATGTCTAGCTTGACCGAGTTAAGCTGACCATTGAGGGTCAGGCGCGCGTTCCACCACTTGGTCTGAGGCAGTGGCACGACAGCTCCGATACTAGCATTATTGGCATAGTGCCAGTTCCACGTTTTGTAGACGAGACGATTCCTATCAGGGTCTAGATACATCTGCTGCTCGAAGCGATGAGGCTGATAGTAACCACTCAGGAAGAAGACATACCGCTGCTTGAAGATGTAGTTCACCTGCCCACTGTACGTCACGTAAGGCCTAATCTGTGGATTGCCCTCCCAGAGCTGATAGCGATCATCCGCCCGTGAGAAGGGTTCACGCTCCCAATAGCTCGGGTCCCTCTTGCTAGACTGGATATTCACCTGTAGGACATGGTTGGGATTGCGTGCGTAGCTGAGATTAGCCTGCGGGATAATCTGAAAGGTCTCTTCCGCACCTATATAGTTGGCGTAGTCTCCGATCAAGGTTAGCCCGAGGCTTAGCCCATTCTTAAACTGCTTTTTACCGCCTATATAGAGGTCCGCCAGTAGCTCTTTACTGGTTCCTGACACTGCGTCGTTTGGCACCTCCCGACCATTTCGCCAAAGGTAGGTTTGTCCATTGATCGTCTTGGAGTAGGAGACCTTGGAGCCGTACGACAGACCCCAGCCACCATCCCAGCTATGACTATTGTCGATATGTCCGCCCCACACCTGCGAGAGCTGATCGCTCGTATAGCTCGTAGCATAAGGTGAGCGAGGAGACTGCTCCATACCATAGAGCACCTCTCTGTGATCCCGATAGTGCGTGTAGAAGAGACCCGCCAGCAAGTTGCCACCCAACCTATAGTTTATGGCGACGTGATGCGTATTATCATTGCCTTTATCGAGCGACTCTAGAGGTTCGCGCTCCTTTTGGTTGACTTGGTATCGGCTCGTTCCCTCGGGAGGGGTCAAATTCCCGTAGTAGTCAACAGATAGTGAATGCCGCCCGAACTTATACCCCAGCTCGGCAAAAAGCGTATGCATGTTATAGTTCGTGTAGCCGCTGTTTTCTATCGCAAGCCCCTTGGTATAGCGACCAAAGGGAGCTATATCGTAGATTAAGTCACTTCGGATTTTACCTAGACTAGCCCTATAATTGGCAGTAACGGAGAAGCCATTGGGCGCGGAGTAGTTGACACTACCACCCGCAGCGTAGTTGCTGTAGTACTGATTGCTATACTCGGTAAAGAGCTGACCAGAGGTGCCACTCAGAGGGCTGCCCGCAGCTTGCCCCTTGAAGACCACATTGATCGAAGCGCCCTTAGCTCGATAGCGGGCAATGGGAGTATAGGAGATCTCCACACTAGACACCATCTCTCGGGGAATGCTCTTGAGGCGCTCCAGCAGCATATTCTGAGGAACATTCGAGGGCTGGCCATTGAAGACCAAGGTATACCCATTGGTCCCCACGAGCGTCGGCACATCGCCCTGCATCGACATCCCAGGGAGCTGACCCAGCATCTCATAAGCGGTCGTGACGGAGCTATGCGCAAAGAGCTGATCAATATCGTAGCTCGGAGTGGTTCCATCGACGAGCTTCATGAGCGGACGCTCGGCCTTGACCACCACCTCGCCTAGTTCACCAGTCGCTTGATCCATATAGAGCACGTCAGGCAGCGGAGCGTCAAGGCTCACGCGAAGTGTCTGATACGCGAGATGGTTAACCTGAAGCCAATGAGCCCCCTCACCCGAAAGCTCGAAGGTCCCCCCGTCGCTCGAAAGCGTCGTGGAGAGCACCGTCGAATCTACCGAAAGCAATATGACAGTCGCCATAGAGATAGGCTCCTGGGTCACCCTATCTCTGAGCAGCCCGCGGTAAATCTCTCCCTGCTGCGGATCCTGCGTCTGGGGCTGTGCGCTCTTATGTTGCTGAGGCTGTGCGCTCTGAGACTGGGACTGTACGTTTTGAGGTTGGAGCTGTGCGTTCTGCGGCTGCTGAGGTTGGGCGCTCTGAGACTGGGACTGCG
>CAMPUN010000032.1 GCA_946997275.1 uncultured Porphyromonas sp. | reverse complement strand
GAGCAGCATCTAGTCATTCGTACGCAGTGGCTCTGGGCTCCCTGGGGACACAACTTCGTTCGCACCATGCTACGACTCGCTCGTGAGGGGAAGGCGCTACGTGTCGTCAACGATCAGATAGGTTCGCCGACCTCGGCACTTTCGCTGGCACGAGCCATCTGCGAGATCATTGATTGCTACGATAAGGAGCGAAGCTTTCGCACTTCCCTACTCCACTATGCCGACCGAGGTATCTGCTCGTGGTACGACTTGGCCCATGAAGCGATCGCTACACACGTTCCTACGTACGACTTGTCGCAACTGACTCCGATCTCAACGGCTGAATACCCCACCGCAGCCGAGCGTCCCGCCTACAGCGTGCTGGCGACCGACAGGATTACCGCTTGTTACGGCATCACGCCTCCTCGGTGGCAAGACGAACTACAGATAGCTATAGACTGAGATGCACGCTAAGGTAGAGGATCCGCAGCTGAGCCGTCAGATCAATCGTCAGATCCTGTGGCTCACGATCCCAAACATCATCTCCAATATCACCGTTCCGCTACTCTCGCTCATCGATGTAGGGCTGGCGGGACACATGGCTCACCCCGAAGCTATCGGCTCAGTCACCGTAGCCGCCACGATTACCAACACAATCTACTGGCTCTTTGGCTTCATACGCCTAGGCACAACGGGACTCGTGGCTCAGGCTTATGGCCGGCAAGACAGCTCCGACATCAATCGTCAGCTAGCTCGTGGCATCACCATGGCGCTCCTCTGCACGATCGTCGTACTGCTCATCTCTCCCTTCGCCACGCTCCTGAGCGGTCTCGTCACAGGCGGTGCTACGGAGCGACTAGGCGTAGAGGCAGAGCAGTACATCCAAATCATCTTCTACGCAGCCCCTGCGGTAATGCTCATTTACGCCCTCAACGGATGGTTCATCGGAATGCAAAACAGTCGTGTCCCGATGATTGCCTCCATGAGTGCACTGTTGGTCAACTTCCTCGTCTCTTATACCCTCGTCGTCCATTACCAGATGGGTGTCGAGGGACTTGCTATCGGTACCTGCGTAGCGCAGTATAGTCAGGCTCTGCTACTCCTCACTACCCTACTCATTAGGTATCGCTATCTCGTGCGACATCTGCGGTTCGGTCACTTCACCGATACGAAAGGTTACGGACGCTACCTCATCCTCGGCCGGGATCTGATGCTCCGCTCCTTGCTGCTCAGCAGTATCACGCTCTTCTTCACCTATGCAGGCGTTCGTGAAGGCGCCATAGCCGTAGGAGCAAATGCTTTGCTCATGCAGTTCTTCAGCATCTTCAGTTACTTTATGGATGGCTTCGCCTATGCAGGTGAATCGCTCTCGGGACGCTTCTACGGCGCCGGTCGTATGGACCTACTCAGGGCAGTTATCCTTCGACTCTTTGCCATCGGTATCGTCTTATCCCTACTCGCCACCATCCTCTTTGCGCTCTATCCCGATGGTTTGCTCCGCTTCTTGAGTAGTCATGACGAGATCGTCGCTTACGCTAGGCAGTATCATCTCTGGGCAGCGCTCATCCCGCTGGTAGGCTTCGGCGCCTTCCTCTGGGATGGTATCTACGCCGGCACGACCCGCTCGGCAGGTCTCAAGTGGTCCATGATCGGATCGAGTATTGTCTTCTTCACCCTCTACTATCTGCTCTATAATTCACTCGGTCTGAACGCCTTGTGGATCGCTTTCGACAGCTATCTACTCGTACGTACGGGGATCCTCACAGGGATCTGGTACGGGCGTCCGATGAGGGTGTCAACAAGCTGTTCATAACCCCCCTTTTTCTGTTGAAAAAGCTGTTCATAACTCGTCAATAACTCAAGGCTAACTTATTTGCTTATCTCGGAAAGTTGTATAGCTACGAAAAGATTTCAATTATCCAAATAAGTTACCGCTGAGTTATCAACCAGTTTTGATCAAGTTATGAACAGGTACAGATAGAGAGCGAGACGACCGTAACTGCTCACGATCGTCTCGCTCTTTTATATCCTCTAAGTAGCCAGCAGAGCCAGCTAGAGGAGATTAGATGTTAGAATTATTAACCCCTGCACAGTGGGAGTTATGAACAGATTCGACGCACCATCATCATCATCATGAGGAGATATAGATAATAAGCTATACAGATATCATATATAGATGATGATATATGGGCTGTCGAGAGCCGAGGGACGAGCCGACTCATACGTTCCCGAAAAGTGATCCACTGAGGAAATACAAAATTCCTCGGTGGATTTTTTTTACTCTCCACCGAGGAACGGGCAAATTCTTCGGAAGTTCCATTCCGTTTCTCCGAAGTTCCAGTTCATTCCTCCGAAGTTCTATTCCGTTCTTCCGAAGAAATAGAAGTTTTCCAGCGAGCTATTGGGAAATTCCTCGGGAGAAGTCAATTCTCATCAGTCGAAGATGATCGAGCACAGTGACTAGAACTTGTATTGTGCCCCCACGGTCACCATGTGTAGTGGCTTGGCAGCGACTAGTGCCTGCTGTTCGATCTGCTGACGTAGGAAGCAGTCGTACTGAAGCGACAGGCGCAGGTGATCCTGCTGGAGGAAATAGTTGACACCCGTCGAGAATTGATGTGAGCGTCCCTCGGTCAGTGCGGTCAGATTGCTCAGCTTGAGGTCTTGCTCAGCCTTTGGGTCGAAGTTTCTATTGCGGTCATAGTAAGCGTACCGACCGAAGAGCTCTAGGTCCACCGGCTTGATACGCTCCACGATCTGTGCCATGCCAGCGATGAAGGGGCGCTGTACGAAGAGGTCATTGCCAGGCGTAGGATTAGCCTTGGGACCCACCGCTAGGTTAGCGTTTTGCCATCCAGGCTGTAGACCCATGATCCCCTCAGTGGTGAGCATCAGTTGCCCGCCTCGATGCTTGATTGTGCTCGTTAGGAAGGCTCCCCCGTAGGCACGTAGCATGCGATCTTTCTTAAGGGTAGCCGTCCCCTTGTCAAAGGCGTAGTATCCACTAGGCGTAGGCATAGTGCCAGCATATCCCGAGAGCCCGAAGCTGACATCGTGGTTGTTGCCTTGCTCGGTTAGAGCGAGGCGTAGAGCGAGGTTAGGGAGATTTTTGTTCATTCCCTTATCTCCATTGCCCGATAGGATAGAGAGGGTCGACTCCAGTCGCCACCGCTTGTTTTGATCTAGAGTGCCTTTGTATCCCATCTCTAGTCCCATATCAATATCCCCAGGGAATAGGTCGGCCATATATAGTGATCGCTCGAAGGCTGCACGCTGGCTAGAGCTATAAGGTAGCTCATAGCCAAAGCTTGGCGTCATAAGTCCTCCCTTTACGAAGGCACCCTGAGCCCAGTGAGGCTTGTACTCGGCATAGACGTTGAAGATAGAGATCTTTTGGTCTGTAGCGTTGACATCAAGTCTCGCAGCTAGGTCTCCGTAGGTAGCTATGGCAGCTAGTCGTCCACGGCGTATCCCCATCCTCGTGGTGGGCTGATCGTAAGGAGGTATGACCTGCCCTACCTTCATGTAGTCGCTCTCAGAGCCGTACTGTGCGATAGCCTGGACGAAGCCGGTGAAGGTAAAGCGTACCTGCTCCTGAGCGTAAGTAGTCGTACTACTGAGGAGTAGGACGAGAGCGAGTAGAGAGAAAAGTCTTTGCTGCTTTTTCGAAGTCATAAGTCTATAAGATTGGAAGTTTGTGCAAAGGTAGGGATATTCGCCTCGACTGACCGCTACTTAACGAAAGCTTAATCGATAGTTGGCGTTTTGTCTAAAGCGACCATTTCGCCAGAAAGCTATATATTTGTAGCATCGGAATTATAGATTGACATGATAGATGACGAGACTAAGCGTTAACATCAACAAGATAGCGACCCTTCGCAACGCTCGTGGCGGTGATACGCCCAATGTGGTACTGGCAGCAAGACGCTGTCAGGAGTATGGTGCCGAGGGGATCACAGTACACCCTAGACCTGACGAGCGGCACATCACTTATCAAGATGTGAGAGACCTCAGGGAGGTGGTCACCACGGAGTTCAACATCGAGGGCTACCCCTCTGACTCTTTCCTCGATCTAGTCTGCTCGGTACGTCCTGAGCAGGTGACGCTCGTACCAGACAAGCCTGACGCGCTCACCTCCGATAGTGGCTGGGCTGTGGCTGATCATCGTGACTTCCTCAAGCCGATCATCGAGCGTCTGAAGCAGGCCGGCATACGTGTCTCGCTCTTCGTCGGGACTGACCCACGGCACATCGAGGCTGCCGCAGAGATTGGTGCCGATCGTGTGGAGCTATACACGGAGCCTTACGCGTCGCAGATGGCGCAGAGTGGCGATCCGAAGGTGATCGTTGCTCCCTTTGCAGAGGCTGCTCGGGTAGCTCAGCGTGTTGGTCTAGGAGTCAATGCGGGTCATGATCTAAGTCGTGACAATCTCGCCTACTTTGTCCAGCATGTGACACCACTAGATGAGGTTTCCATAGGACATGCGCTCATCAGCGATGCCCTTTACCTAGGCCTCGAGGAAACCATCGCACAGTATCTCAAACAAGCTCACTCTAACTCATAAATATACCTTTGCAAGAATCACTTATGTATCCTATACTTCAGATTGCCAATACAGTAGCTGATCAGACAGCTACCGAACCCGCTACGATGTCTCTATGGGAGCTGGCGTGCGCTGGTGGATGGATTATGATCGTCCTCCTGCTCCTCTCGCTCGTCGCTATCTACGTTTTTGTAGCTAAGTATATCGAGCTGCGCAAGGTCAATCGTCCTGACGACTCCCTTATCGCACGCATCAAAGATTATCTCCAGATGGGACGCAAAGATAGTGCGATAGCCCTTTGCAAAGAGAAGAACACCCCCGAGGCGCACATGATCGAAAAGGGACTCAAGCGTCTCGGTCAACCCGCCTCTGAGGTACTCCCCGCTATCGAAAACGTGGGCTCCTACGAGGTGGGACGTCTTGAGCGTGGACTACCTTTGCTAGCGACGATCGCTGCGGGGGCTCCGATGATTGGTTTCCTCGGTACGGTGACTGGTATGGTGCAGGCTTTCTTTGACCTAGCTAATGCACCTGGCGGTATTGATGTCTCGCTCCTCTCGAGCGGTATCTACCAAGCGCTGGTCACGACGGTGGGCGGTCTGATCGTCGGTATCGTGACGCTCTTCCTCTACAACTACTTGGTCGGACAGATCAACCGCATCGTCAATCGTCTAGAGGCTAATACGCTAGACTTTATGGATGTGATCAACGAACTGTAAGCGACCGTGCTACACCCCTTAATGCTAAGCTCATGAGTATCAAGAGACGCAGTAAGCATATATCTGTATTTAGTATGGCATCGATGACCGATGTCATCTTCCTACTGCTGATCTTCTTTATGGTGGTCAGCACGCTGGTGGTACCCAATGCGATCAAGGTTAATCTACCCTCCTCGCAGTCTACCGCCACAACGCAAGAGCCTGTGGCGCGCGTCACAATCGATGCGGAGGGCTACTACTACATATCCACAGAGAGTGCGCCTGAGGCGACGCTGCTACCTGTCGAGGAGCTGGAGGCTAGACTCTACGAGATAGGGGCTGCGCACGATGAGGAGGAAGATCCTTACGTAGTCCTCTACGCCGACAGGTCGGTGTCGTATGGTGAGATCGTCAAGGTACTCAACGCCTCGGCTACCGCTGGGCTACGTATGATCTTGGCGACGGAAGCTTTACAAGATAACAGTACGGAGACAGATGTCTAAGGTGCGCTATGATAGATGGATCGCTGGAGGTGTAGCTTTGCTGCTACATCTACTCGTCGTGGGCTTGCTCTTTTGGCTCAGTATGGATGCCTCTAAGCAAGAGCGTACGAGAGACAAGGAGATATGGATCTCCGTCGGTGTAGATCCAGACTTTGGCGACAAGATCGAGCAGCAGGGTGACCTAGTAGCGGCATCAACCTCGGCTCGTCCAGCCTCTGCCGCCTCTGAGAGCGCACAGCCTCCGCAGCAACCAGCACCCAAAGCGCCTGAGGCTACGCCTACGCCACGTCCTACGCCTACGCCTGTCCGCTCCACAACGACCAAGGAGACACCAAAGCCTGTACAGAAACCAGCAACCCCTTCCAAGCGTGAGGTGGATAACAAGGTGGCTGGACTATTTGACCGCAAGAAGCCAGCGGGCTCTGAGTCTGGAACGGGCAAGAGTGATGCGGGTAGTGGTGTCGCTGACAAGGGAAATGCGGGCTCCTCGGCTGGATGGTCGCTCGACGGTCGCTCGATCGTGGGCAATGGTGGACGACCTGTCATGCCGACACGCGTACCTGACATACGTGGTAGGGTTGTTGTTGAGATTACGGTCAATGCAGCTGGGCAGGTGACCAACGCTGTGGTGCGCTTGCGCGGTACCAACGTTGTCGATAGCAAGCTTCTCTCGGCAGCTCTTCAGGCGGCTCGTAAGACTCGCTTTAACGCTGTGGGAGGAGTCCCCGACCAAAAGGGGACGATCACCTATAACTTTGATGTCAAGGGCTAGCTTCCTGAGCAACCTTGGCAAGAAACTCTTATTTATCTAGGAACTTTAGAACAAACAGTATGAGTAACATGAACAATATACTAGTCTTCCTCGCAGAAGGCTTCGAAGAGGTTGAGGCGCTCGCCATCGTTGACGTACTAAGACGTGGCAATCAACCCGTTACCACGGTATCTATCACAGGCTCTCTCGCTGTAAGAGGCGCACATGACGTAACTATTCAAGCGGATATGCTGATTGAGGAGCTACAGAGTGGAGCGCTCCCCAAGGCTATCGCACTACCTGGCGGACTAACCAAGCTCAACGAGTGTGAGCATCTGCTCGAGTTGATACGTCGTCAGCACGAGGCGGGCGGTATGATCGCTGCTATCTGCGCTTCTCCACGAGTACTAGGCGCGGCTGGCATAGGCGATGGCAAGATGCGTGCGACCTGCTACCCAGGCATTGAAGAGCAGGTGCCAGGCTTCGTCTTGACTGGTGCGGACGTAGAGGTGTGTGGCCACATTGTCACGGGACGTGGGCCAGCGCTGGCGCTACCTTTTGCCTTCAGACTACTCGAGGAAGTAGCGGGTCGTAAGGCCGCCGAGCAAGTCACCGAGGGCTTTCTCTATAACCTTTAGAGATTAGAAGTTAGAGGTTAGAAACTAAGGCAATGACTAAGAGACTCTCCACCACTCTAATTTCTAACCTCTAATTTCTAATCTCTAACTTCTAAGTCAGCATGCGCGTCTTCTTCAAGTTCGTCCGCAAGGAGTTCATCCACATCTTCAGGGATCCGCTCACGCTGATGCTCTTGATAGGCATGCCCATCGTCTTGGTGCTAGCCTTCGGCTTTGCACTCACCTCTGAGGTGAAGCAGATCGATGTGGTCGTGGCGACTCCGACGCGCACCCCCTTCGTCGAGAGCCTCTTCACGCACCTTGACAAGAGCGATGCGGTAGGCTCCGTCAGCTTGATCACACCGCACAAAGATATGGACGAAGCGCTACGCACAGGCGCAGCGCACGTCATCGTCGTCCTCCCAAACGATATAGACAAAGAGCTACTCGCAGGCACCGAGCCTACCGTGCAGCTCCGCCTTGACGCCAGCGATCCCAATACCTCGGCGCTCATCAGTGCGCAGATACAGGGGATCATCTACACGACCGTGCAGCAGTATCTCGAGCAGTTTGGCGCGCTCATAGCTATGCGCATGGCAGAGCGAAGACCTTACCAGATAGAGACCTTTACGACGCTACTCTACAACCCCGAGATGCGGGCACCCTACTACTTCGTGCCAGGCGTCATGAGCTTGGTCCTGATGATCATCTGCGCCCTGATGACCTCTGTCTCGATCGTTCGGGAGAAGGAGTTTGGCTCTATGGAGGTTCTACTCACCTCGCCCGTCAATCCGATCACCATCCTGCTCTCTAAAACCGTCCCCTACTTCACGCTGAGCATCTTTAACGTGGTCACCATCTTACTCTTGTCACGCTTCGTGTTGGGAGTGCCGCTACTAGGGTCAGTGAGTTCCATCTTCTTCGTGTCGCTCCTCTTCATCCTCGTGTCGCTCCTCCTCGGCATGCTCATCAGCACCATAACGGACAATCAGACCGCCGCCATGCTCATCAGTGGCGCGGGACTCCTGCTCCCCGTAGCGATGCTCTCGGGCATGTTCTTTCCGATCGAGAGTATGCCGATAGTGCTACAATACTTCGCCCGTGCGATCCCCGCCACATGGTACTCCATAGCGGTCAAGAAGTTGATGATACAGGGTCTCGGCTGGTCCTCGATCCTCTGGGAGTCGCTCATCATGACGGGTATGAGCGTCGTACTAGTCATCCTAGCGCTGCTCAACTTTAAGAAGAAACTAGAG
>CAMPUN010000031.1 GCA_946997275.1 uncultured Porphyromonas sp. | reverse complement strand
TTGTTGGGGTTGGCTCCCCAACTGTGTACTATTTCAGGAGAGGACAGAAAGTCCAATTTCTCTCGGTGGATGCTTGTGGATCTTTAGACTATAGTGTCCTCTTCCTTGAGGAGCTGCCTACGGAAGAGTCACTTTGTCGAGGATGCCTGTCAGGTAAGCTATCGCCAGCCCGTAGTTGGTCATCGGCACCTGCTGAGCCGTGGCGAGGTCTTGGCGGGAGATGAGCATGCGGCGGTTGAACATACAGCCACCGCAGTGGATGACGAGGTCGTAGGGCGTGAGATCCTCGGGGAAGTCTCGCCCAGATACATGCTCGATGGTGAGCGTCTCGCCGATGCGCTTGCGGAGGAGGCGGGGCAGCTTGACCGTGCCAATGTCCTCACCCTCGGGAGCGTGGGTGCAAGCCTCCGCAATAAGTATACGGCTGGCGGGCGTGAGCCGACCAATGGCTCCGGCCCCGGCGACAAGTCGCTGAAGATCACCACGCTGGGCGCTCATGAGGATGGAGAAAGAGGTGAGCCGACAACCCGCTGGGACCAACGGCTCGACGGTGGCAAAGACTTGCGAGTCGGTGATGATGAGCTGAGGCGGGGCGACCAGCTGGGACAGCGCTGCGGGGAGTTGCTCGGGGGTGACGCATAGGGCGTGGCACCCTCTGTCTAGCAATGCTCTGATGGTCTGTACCTGTGGCAAGATGAGTCGTCCTGCGGGGGCTGAGCTGTCTTGTGGCATGACGAGGAGCACGAGATCTCCCGCTTGGCAAAGGTTGCCGAGGAGCGAGGGGGCTGGCTCCGACTCATTGCTTAGCGTTCGCCGGATCGCCTCAAGTAGGGTGTCCAAACTCTTTTCGTCGTCCTGACGCAGCGTAAGGGGAGTGTGACCGAAGCATTGCATGATCTCCTCTTGTCGCTCTAGCCACGAGCTTTGCTTAGGCAGGTCGGCACGAGCGATGATCGGGAGTGTCGGCACGCTGGCCTTTCGCAAAGTGGTTATGATCGGAGTGTCGAGGGACTCTTCGCAACTGAGTAGGTAGAGGACCAGATCGGCAGAGCTTAGAGCCTGCTGTGTGACTCGCTGTCGCTCGGCTCCGAGGGGCGTGTCGTCGGCTAGTCCTGGGGTGTCAACCAGTAGGACGGGGCCTACGCTGGGCAGCTCGAAGAGCTTCTCCACGCTGTCCGTTGTGGTGCCAGCTTGGTCAGACACGAGCGACCGCTCTTGGCGTAGCAGGCGGTTGTAGAGCGTAGACTTGCCACTGTTGACCTGCCCTACGAGAACGATTCGTTTGCGCTCGGATGCGTCCTTTCTAGAAGCCATACCCTTTTTTCGTTGATTAAAAGCGGAAGTCCCGCTCTCCGTCCTTGATCTGCTGGAGACGTTGCAGAGCGATCGCGCGAACCCGCTCATTGGGGATCGTGGGGAGCTGCTGCGAGATCATCTCTAGTCCCAGCTCACGGGTGGTGGGTGAAGCGTAATCCTCGAGGTACTCCTGCAGTGTTAGGAGCGCATTGGGACCGCAGCAGTTGGAGATCTGACCACTCTTGCAGAGCGACATGAAGCGGTCTCCGGTACGTCCCTCACGATAGCATGCGGTGCAGAAGCTCGGTATGTGTCCCTGCTGGAGGAGCCAGTAGACGACCTCGTCAAGGGTGCGTGGGTCGCTCACCTCAAACTGCTCCGAGTGGGCAGCCTCTGTCGTCTGTGCATAGCCTCCCACGGAGGTGCGGGAGCCACCGCTGATCTGCGACACGCCTACGTGGAGAGCCCGCTGTCGTACCGCCTCACGTTCGCGGGTTGAGACGATGATCCCTGTGTAGGGAACCGCCAGTCGAGCCACCGCAATGATGTGGAGGAAGGTGTCGTCGGGGATTGCCTCGGGGAAGGATTCGAGCGAGATGTCATCGGCTGGGCAAATGCGTGGCACGCTGATCGTGTGGGGGCCTACGCCAAAGGTTGCCTCCAAATGCTCCGCGTGCATCATCAGTCCGACGAAGTCGTAGCGGTATGTACTCAGACCAAAGAGTACGCCCAGACCAACATCGTCAATGCCTCCTTGCATGGCTCGATCCATGGACTCGGTATGGTAGGCGTAGTCACTCTTAGGCCCTCTCGGGTGTAGCTCCTCGTAGTGCTCCTTATGGTAAGTCTCCTGGAAGAGTATGTAAGTGCCGATGCCCGCCTCGTGAAGCATACGATACTCCTCGACGGTGGTTGCGGCGATGTTGACATTGACACGACGGATAGCTCCGTTCTTATGATGTATGGAGTAGATCGTCTGGATCGACTCAAGGATATATTCGATCGGGTTGTTGCGAGGATCTTCACCAGCCTCGAGGGCGAGACGCTTGTGCCCCATGTCTTGCAGGGCGATCACCTCTTGTCGTATCTGCTCCTGCGTCAACTTGTGACGGGGAATGGTGCGGTTCTTAGCGTGGTAAGGACAATAGACACAACCATTGATACAGTAGTTGGAGAGGTAGAGCGGAGCAAAGAGGACAATGCGCTTACCGTAGAAGCGTAACTTGATCTGCTCGGCTAGCTGTGCCACTCGTTGCCGTGTCGCAGGGTCCTCAGCGAGGAGGAGTACGGCCGCCTCACGGTGGTCTAGCCCACGCATCTCCGCAGCTTTGCGTAAGATGTCGGAGATCGTTTTCTCATCATCTTTATGTTGCTCCGCATAGCGGAGGGTGTCGATGATTTCATCATGATTGATGAAGTCACAGGCATCGTGCGATTGCTTATTGTAACTCATACATTCATTCTCTTAGCTGGCTGGAGCGTCTCCACGCCCCCAGTCTATTTGGTAGTCTATGGTGTCTAGCTGTGCCTGCAGGAGAGCGACTCCCTCGGCGGCCTCAGACCCTGAGTAGGCTTTGTTGTTATACAGAGCGTAGTCGGCTCTGTGGTTTAATGGGGATAGATTGGGCATCACCACATTGCACCCAGATCGTATGGCGGCTAGCCGCCCCTCGGGGTGGAGCGTCGCGACAGCGGTCGTGGCGGGGATCAGCGCCCGTGGATTGAGGAGCCGGCAGAGTGCGAGGAAGTGCAGTGTCATCGACAGGCTCCCCGCGGGGTAGGTGCCCAGGGGCGTGTCCTCATGCGGGATGAATGGACCGACGCCTATCATCGCGGGCTGCAAGCGACGGATGAAGTCTAGGTCTTGCGCTAAGTGGGCGGTCGTCTGTCCTGGCGAACCAATCATCACGCCTGTCCCCACTTGATAGCCGATCTGCTTGAGGTCTCGTAGCGCTTGTAGCCGATGCTCCTGAGCCATCGCGCTGGGATGCAGGCTCTGGTAATGCTCCTTGTCGTAAGTCTCGTGGCGGAGTAGGTAGCGGTTGGCACCAGCGCGAAAGAGCGCCTCGTACTCCGCATACTCCATCTCTCCGAGCGAAAGCGTGATAGCGCACTCTGGATAGCTAGTCCGTATGTTGCGTACCAACGAGACCAAGCGCTCGCCTCGCCAATAGGGATCTTCGCCACCCTGTAGCACGAAGGTGCGAAAGCCGATCTCGTATCCTCTCTCGCAAGCCGACATCACTTCGTCGGCTGTGAGCCGATAGCGGGTGACGCGCTCATTGCCTGAGCGGATGCCACAGTAGTAGCAGTCGTTGCGACAAATGTTTGATATCTCGATGAGACCGCGCAGATAGATCCTCCGTCCGAACTGCTGCTCCGCAATAGCCTCGGCACGCACCTGAAGCTCATGCTCGAGGTGCGTGTCGCTACTGTCTAATAGAGCCTTCAGCTCAGGGATGGAGGCTGTCGCTACTTGGTCTAGCGTATCACTCTTTCTCCTTGTAGTTAGCATAGGTGAGGTCGATCTTCTCCACCTCTTTGAGTAGCTGACGGCGACCAGCGAGTACATCGTTGAAGGCGCTGGGTCCTGTCACACATCCGCCGAGACAAGCCATCACCTCGACAAACTGTGTGTCAGCCTTGCCACGCTTGCCGTAAGCCTTGAGCTTGGCGACTGCTTTCTTGTCCATACCCGCTATCTCTTCAGCGGTGAGGCGCTCTACGAAGTCCTTGTATTCCTCTGTATTGCTCAGATAGGAGATGACTGCGTCCTTGACACCGCCGTTGCGAGCGAAGGCGTGCGCCTCGCGTACCGACTCGACGGTAGGCTTGTAGCCCTCGACCGTGTTGATGTCTATGTCCAGTCCCTCTAGGATAGAGCCTAGCTCCTCAAAGGTGACTACCATATCGACATCCACGTTGGGGCGCTGGATCTCCTTGCGCTTAGCTACGCAAGGCCCGAAGAAGACGATCTTGCTATCGGGGTAAAGCTTGCGCGCACGCTCTGCCGTGTAGACCATCGGCGAGTGTGAGCTAGAGACAAAAGGCTTGAGTCCGGGAGCATGCTTGTCCACCAGCTCGTAGAAGGAAGGACAGCACGAAGTGGTCATGAAGGCTTGGCCAGCTTCAATCTTCTCCACTAGCTCCTTACCCTCGTGGCTTACCGTGTCCATAGCTCCCTGAGCCACCTCGATGACGTCGTGGAAGCCGATCTTCTTGATCGCTCCGTAGACCTGCTCACGGGTTGCCTTAAACTGACCAAGGATCGCAGGAGCCACGATAGCCACCACCTGCTCGCCACGCTCTATAGCGCCTAGCACGTCAAAGACCTGCGAGATCTCAAAAATCGCACCAAAGGGACAAGCATTCAGACAAGAGCCACAGTAGATACACTTAGACTCGTCAATATGCTCGATACCATCCTCGTCCTTGCTGATGGCACCCACCGGGCATGACTCTTCGCAAGGCACAGGTATGTAGACGATCGCATGATAGGGGCAGTTCTTGTGGCACTGACCGCAGCTGATACATACATCGTGATCGATCAGAGCCTGGCCATTCTTTTGGAATGAGATACAGTTCTTCGGGCAGTTGCTCGAGCAGGCACGGCTCACGCAGCCACGGCAGAGGTTAGACACCTCATAGTTGATCTGTACGCACGAGGTGCACGCCTCATCGATGACGCAGAGGACATTCTTCTTCGTCGGCTGTGGACGATGCAGTGCCGTGTGAGCATACTCCGATAGTGGTGTGAGCTCATCCTCCTCGTCCTGCATGTCAAAGCCTAGGAGAGGAAACATCTTGTACTTCCATACGGCGCGCTCCTTATGGGGGCAACAACGTCCTAGTACATTGCGCTTCTTACGAGGACTCAGCTCCAGCGGGATCCGATCTATCGTCTTAATCAACAGGTCTTGACGCCACTTAGCCACCATAGTGGAGAGGAGCTTATGGCGCACGATCATTACATTGTTTATATAGGTCATAGGGTCACGTTAGGTTTCAGCTTTTGACCCGCACTGCACGGGTCGGATCTCTAAATGCTCCACAAAGATACGACTAATATCTCAATCAATCACTATGTTTTGCTAGTCTTGCATGACAAAATACCTTATTCTTGCGAGTCATGACCAGCAAAGCGAGTCGGAAACTGTCAAAAAGCAGGACCGCTACGCAAGAGCGATGACGTAAGTAGACAAACAAAAAAAGAGCTCCACCCTAACGAGTGAAACTCTTCCAACTTGAGGTAATAATATATCTCGAGGAAATCGTGGGCCCAATAGGATTCGAACCTATGACCCTCTGTTTGTAAGACAGATGCTCTAAACCAGCTGAGCTATGGGCCCTTTCAGATATCTTAGCTCTCCGAGATACTCCAGCGACAGTGTAAGTCTGATCGGTAGTTGTCCTACAAGGATTCGAACCTTGACAAACAGGACCAGAATCTGTTGTGCTACCATTACACCATAGGACAATCTGTATCAACCTCCTGTCGATTAGCTCGTCACCATCGTGTGTGACACCCAATCATAGAGTCTCTCTAGAGAGAAGTAAATGCGTTGTATCGCGATATCGTAGTAAAGAGCTGACCCTCTGTCCGCCCCCTGCGGGAGTCGTTGTCCCACAAGGATTCGAACCTTGACTGACAGAACCAAAACCTGTAGTGCTAGCCATTACACCATGGGACAAATCCTTTACTACCGACAGACACCTCTGTCATCGTTTGTGAGTGCAAAGGTAGAAAGAAAAAACCAAACCACCAAACATTTCGCCGAAAACTTTTTCTTCCCGAGGCGCACCTCACCTTTGCTTGAGACTGTGCCTTCAGCCCTATGCAACTAGTCGCCCCCAGTTACAAAGCTGTAAGAGAGGACGACTAGGAGAGGATGAAAAGCGCTACTCTACCAAGACCTTTTGATACAGTAGGCCTCCTTGGTAAACTAAGGAGATCATGTATACTCCTGAGGGAAGTAGAGTCGGAAGCTCAGTTGCTACCGTCTCTCCGCTAGCGCAAAAGACAGTAGCAGTACTATACTCTCCGTCTATTGAAACTAGTTGACCTTGCACTCGAACTTGTGGAGCGTGAGATAAGACTTGGTCCACGGCCACTGTCCCTTGGTAAGGGTTATATCCATCGTTAGCACCTGCTTGGTAGTCGTATACGCTCCACCCTTTTTCCTTCGCTTGAGAGATGCTCGCTGGAGACGCTTGATTTAGCTCATGGGGATCGCTAGTGTCTACAGCTACACAGAAAGCTTGGTCTACAGCCTCTCGAGTAGGCAACTGACTGAGAGTCTTATCCAAAGCACCTTCCGCTAGTCTGTTGGAGTAACAATAGATGTACGTTATGTTAGGACAAGAAGAGATGTCCAACTCAGAGATTTGAGCCTCAGAACAGTCTAAGGTCATAAGAGCTGGTAGAGTCGAGAGATCTAGAGTCTTGAGCGGGTTTCCGCCACATGCTAGGGTGGAGATGACTGAGGGGTTAGGCAGGCTAATCGTGGAGATTTTATTTTCCTGTACTTGTACTTCGTCTAGCTTATGCAGTTTAGACAGATCCATCTCAGTGAGCTGATTGCTCCCTAGCCATAGCTTTTGTAATTCAGGAAGGTCCGATAGGTTGATAGTAGCTAGTTTGTTTTCATCGGCTTTAAGCTGCTTCAATAAAGGGTGTGATGAGAGCTTTAGCTCAGAAAGATCGCAACGATTGGTATAGAGCTCTTCTAGTTTTGTCTGAAGAGTGAGATCTAGTGCCTGGAGCTTGGGATTGTCAAAGCAGTAAAGCTCTTTTAAGTTCGGCTGTGCCGAGAGATCTAGCTCCTGTAGGTTATTCTTGTTGCAGTAGAGCTTCTCTAGAGTTGAGTTATGAGACAGGTCTAGATGCTCTAGCTTGTTTTCATCACAAGCCAAGTAGGTGATTAGGTTGTTCTGAGACACGTCTAGCTCAGTCAGTTCGTTCAGGGTGCAAGCGACCCAATTAACCTTTCCATAGATTGTGATCGTCTGTGAGCTAATGGTAGGCTTCCAGAGCTTATATGTCTGTATATTCTCTTCGCCCTTGTCGTAGACTCCGTTGCCATTTAGGTCAGCCCAAGCGGTTCCCTTGTCAGCTTTCTTTATCCCCAGAGTCAATTGCCACTTGCCTTTAGTCTTTGCCGTCGTAAGTTTTATATAAGGCTGGTCCGTAGAGTACGGACTTGTACCCTCTTGACCCGTGAGAAGTCCCTTGGCTTTGGAGGCATCGGCAAGGCTCCCTTGAGTCTCCTCAGTAGATTGTCCCGTGGGGGGCGTTACAGCCTGTACATTGAGCGTTTGAGCTGAGAGTGTTAAGCTCATACATGCCATCAGTAGCGAGGTGGCTAGTAGTAATCTTAGTCTCATAGATTCTGTTAGTTTGGTTGTTATACAGTTAGTTTTGTGTGTCAAGTTGAGCGTTTCCGCATCTCCGGCCAAAGCTAATGGATCATATTTGATCGTTCCCTTTGTTGGAGTGTGTGAAGAGGACAGTGCGTTGTTGATATATAAAGTAGTCCCCCTTAGGCCTTCTTCATCAATTGAGAGTAGAATTGATGATGTGTTAAAAAGACCTTCCACTCGCAAAGATAAAAACAAACTACAAACTACCAAACATTTCGCCGAAAACTTTTTCTCCCCGAGGCGCACGAGTAGCTCGCAGTGAGCTGCAAGTCTTATTGAGCTACATAATCTGTGGAGGAGAGTAGGAGTTCGTGTCCTGTAAACGGTGTCTGGCTAGAGATGCTCGGAGGCAGTGGCGAAGAGTCTTCTTCTTTTTCGGTCAGTTTGTCCTCTCCTGAAATAGTTGTCCCGACGGATCCGACTTCTTCCCGAGGAAATTCACAATCTCCACAGAGGAAACGGCAAATTCCTCCGAACTTCCATTTGGTTCCTCCGAAGTTTCATATCATCCTTCCGAAGAAATAAGTAATCTCCACGGAGCAATTGGGAAATAGTTCCGTGGAGATTGTCATTTATAGGCACAATGTGTCCGTCCCCTTTGCTACCTTGTCCTCTTCCTGAAAAAAGTACACAGTTGGGGAGGTGTTACTGAGATGGTACTC
>CAMPUN010000030.1 GCA_946997275.1 uncultured Porphyromonas sp. | reverse complement strand
GTACCGTATCGGAGCATAAAGAGCTTGAGGAGTGCGCTTATCTAGCTTCAGACGCTGCAGTGTATCCTGCACTATCTGACGATAAGCCCCCAGATCTTTGGCTTCTACTGTGTGAGACATTCCTTGGTTTAGTATGAGGTGTAGAGACTTCCTGTGATACGATGCTAATGGGTGATATAGCCATCTACCTACCAGAGCTACTTGGTAGCAAGTTGGGTCAACAACGTAGGGAGACACCTATATCATCCGATAGCGCATTGTGTTATTACAGAAAGGGCTTCACGCCTTTTGCATTAGCCTAGCACGAAGGCAACGGGTAGTGTAAAGTAAGAGCGTACAGGCTTACCACGTTGCTTACCAGGCGTCCACTTAGGCATAGACTTAAGCACACGGATAGCCTCTTTGTCTAGTGCCGGGTCTACCTTGCGTGCTACAATTACATCTCCGATAGAGCCATCCTTCTCCACGACGAAGCGGAGTACGACCTTACCCTGGATGTTGTTGTCTAGAGCACTCTGTGGATACTCGATATGATTAGCGATCCACTTAAGCATCGAGGGGATATCACCCATGGGTGGTACAGCGGGATTCTCGACGATCTCGAAGATCTGATCCTCTGGCTCCTCGACTGTCTGTACAGGCTGTACGATAACGGGTGGCGGTGGTAGCTCACGATCCTGGTCTACAGAGACAATTGAAATCTTAGCAACCTCCTTATTATCGTCCACAACCTTAAACTCCTCGGGTAGTGCTACCTCTACGACCTCCTGTGGAGCCTCCGGTTCAGGTTCGGGTTGCTCTTCTTGCTGCTCGTTGATGATGAGCGCATCATCTATATCGGCGATATTGAGCGAGGTCATCTCATCTGCATTATCGTCCTTTGTAGAGGTCCACTCTAGAGCGGTATAAAGGATACCTAGAGCTAAGACCAATCCCATAGCCAACGATAAGGGTATCGTCCTTCTTAGGTCTGCGTGGGGTGATTTCTTGATTTCCATATAGCGAGTTATCTTATTTCTTCGGTGGAATGGTAGTTCTTTCGGAGCGTGCTATCACGTATAGCCAGCTCTCTCGGCACAAATGTACGAAGATTTTTGCGAGTAGCCTACACCTCCTAGTTAAGTCTTCACTAAAAGAGGTGACAGCACACTCCAAAAGAACCCCTCCTCCGACGGATAAGTTACTTCTTAATGTTCGGCAACTCAAGGCCGTAGCCCTTCTTCTTGTCTGCTGCCTTAAGGAGGATAGCCGTGATGAGAGCTACTACACCAAATGCAGTAAAGACGAGCATAGCCTGGAAGTAGTCCTTAGGCTGTCCAGGAGCTACGTTCTGGTTGTTAGCATCGAGGATGGCGCCAATGAGCATAGGCACAGCCATGAGTCCGATATTCTGAATCCAGAAGATAGCTGAGTAAGCAGAGCCTAGCACCTTACCTGGGATAATCTTAGGTACGGAAGGCCATAGAGCTGCAGGAACCAGTGAGAAGGAGATACCTAGTACCACGATGGCTATGATAGCAATGGTAGCAGCCAGCCCATGAGAGACAGTGCTGAAGGGGAAGAAAGCAAACGTACCATGGCAGACGATCATCAGGATAGCACCGATCATCAGCATCGTCGCACCCTTGCCTCGTGCATCTAGGTAGAAGCCCAAGATCGGAGTGATCACCATAGCACCTACAGGGAAGAGACTAAAGATCTTAGCAGCCACGTCTGCCTCAAAGCCCACGTTCACCAGCATCTCGGTAGCGAACTTCTGGAAGGGGAAGATAGCTGAGTAGTAGAGCACGCACAGGATGGCAACAATCCAAAACATTGAGTTGCCAAAGACATGTCCGAGGTCTCTAAACTTAAAGGGCTCTTCCTCCTCTTTCTCCACAGCTGCATGCGCTGCTTCAAGCTGCTGGTCGAGCTTCTTATCCATGAAGAAGTAAACTACATACAGAAGTAGAGCAACAACAAGGAGACATGTACCAAAGAATACTGAAGCACGTACAGTACCATACTGCTCAGCAATCATCGGGGAGAGCCAAAACACAGCAAAGACACCAAGACGAGCCACAGCCATCTCAATACCCATGGCTAGAGCCATCTCCTTGCCCTCAAACCACTTGACAATGGATCGAGAGACCGTCACACCACCCATCTCTGTACCGCAGCCGAAGAGCGCAAAGCCCACACAGGCTAGCTTAGCTGAGGCTGGCATACCTGGCCAGAAGCTGTTGAGGAAGTCATACCCGAAGCCTCCAGCATTAAAGGCGGGACTCAGTGCGTACAGCTTGATCAAGGCTCCGATCACCATCAGAGAGCCTGATAGGAGGAAGGTAAAGCGTACCCCCATCTTGTCTAGGATGATACCAGCGAAGATGAGGAAGAAGAAGAATACATTGATAAAGAACTCACTACCTCCATAAGTGCCGAAGACCGTTGAGTTCCAGTTAAGCTCTGACTCCACCATCGTCTTGACAGGTGAGAGGATGTCTACAAACATGTAGGCAAAGAACATCGTGAGTGCGACCAGCGCGAGCGCTAGCCATCTCATCCCTGCGCTGTCTCGCAGGGTCTTTAGTTGTGTAGATTCAGTCATTACGTTATGTAGTATGTTTGATTTGTTGATGCGTATATATAGGTAGAGCGTCTAGCCCTCATTGATGGGTCGGACCCTCTTGTTGTATCATGGGATAACTCTTAAGTAGCTCGGCAACGATAAAGTTGCTACCACCGACGAAGATCAAGTCGCCTGCATTGGCGAGTGCCACGACCTCTCGCAGAGCTTCCTCTACTGAGGGATAAGCTCTACCCCTAAGACCAATAGCCTCCGCACGTTGCTGTAGCTCTTCGGCAGGTAGCGTACGCTGTGACGCTGTCGTGCAGAAGTAGTAGCAAGCTGACGAGGGCAGGAGTGCCAAGTTGGTATCTATATCCTTGTCGGCACTCATACCTACTATTATATATAGGTGATCATACGTTTCCTCCTCAAGCTGATGTGCCACGACTGCTATACCAGCGGGGTTGTGCGCCGTATCGCAGACGATATGAGGATTGGTCGAGATCGTCTCCCAGCGACCACACAACCCCGAGAGCTTGTATAGCTCAGCGAAGCCTCGCGCCACCACCTCATGAGTCAGGGGCGTATCGAGAACTTTATCATCCAAGATGCGTAGCGCAGTCAAGACCGTGTGGGCATTTTCCAGCTGCGCATCGCCCGAGAGTGGCGTCTCTAGGAGACCATAGTCGACGGTGTCTAGTCGCATGCCAGGATGTAGCTCATCGTATCGCTTGATCGTGTGCTCATCCTCGCAAAAGGTGATCGGTGCATGGCGCTCTTCAGCCACCTGCTCAAAGAGCTCACGCACAGAGCCACCCGCATTGCCAATGACCACAAGGACACCCTCCTTGATGATGCCCGCCTTCTCGTAGGCAATCGCCTCGAGCGTATTGCCGAGATACTGTGTGTGATCCAGACTTATATTGGTTATGATCGAGAGCTTAGGCAATATCACGTTGGTACTGTCTAGTCGTCCTCCTAGTCCCACCTCGATGATGGCATAGTCCACCTCATGAGTGTGGAAATGCTCAAACGCCATCAAGGTCGTGTACTCAAAGAATGAGGGACCGACAGACTCAATCAGCGGACGTGTCCGCTCGACAAAGGAGACTACCTCCTCCTCAGAGATCATCTCGCCGTTGATCCGTATACGCTCTCTGAAGTCAACTAAGTGTGGCGAGGTAAAGAGCCCCACCTTATAGCCAGCAGCTGTCAGGACAGAGGCTATGAGCGAAGTGGTCGATCCCTTACCATTGGTACCTCCTACATGGATAGTGCGAATGTATCGCTGAGGATTACCTATAGCCTCGCACATCTGCTGCATACGCTCCAGGCCAGGCTTATAGGCATCGCCCCCTTGGTTTTGATAGCAAGGGGTCGCTTGGTAGAGATAGTCTACCGTTTCTTTATAGTTCATTGTTGAGCTTGCGCATGATAGTCTGCGAGCGGTCAGGCCCTACAGATATGATCGAGATGGGTACTCGTAGCTGAGCCTCTAGGAAGGCTACATAGTGACGGAAGGCGTCTGGTAGCTCCTGCTCCGAGCGACAACCATCTAGTGGTGTCTGCCAGCCAGGTAGCTCCTGATAGATTGGCTCTATATCTGCCTCCAGGGAGTACGGCATATTCTTGTACTCCTTATCACCTATGCGGTAAGCGACACAAGCCTTAATCGTAGAGAGCGTATCTAGCACATCGCTCTTCATCATGATCAGATGAGTCACGCCACTGAGCATGATTGTGTAGCGCAGGGCTACAAGGTCTATCCAGCCACAGCGACGAGGACGTCCCGTGACTGCGCCGAACTCATGTCCACGGTCAGCCATCAGATGACCCACCTCATCTTGTAGTTCTGTGGGGAAGGGACCCGACCCGACACGTGTACAGTACGCCTTGAAGATACCGTATACTCGTCCTATCGCCTTGGGCGAGATGCCGAGACCGATACAGCAACCAGCACTTACCGTGTTACTGCTGGTGACAAAGGGGTAAGTACCAAAGTCCACATCTAGTAGCGAACCCTGAGCACCCTCAGCTAGGACATTCAGGCCCTCTTCTAGTGCCTCATTGATCAGGATCTCACTATCTACAAATTGGTAGTCCTTGAGGTACTCAATGGCTTTGTGGAAAGCCTCCTCCATCTCAGGCAGCTTGGATAGGTCAGCGTCCATCTTCTGCAAGAGGTCCACATGGCGATCTCGTACAGCCTTGTAGCGAGCCTCAAAGTCTCGCTCTATATCACCGATGCGTAGTCCCGTACGAGCCACCTTGTCGGTATAGCAGGGACCTATTCCCTTGCCCGTAGTGCCGATCTTAGCAGCGCCCTTGGAGAGCTCCTGCGCTGCATCTAGCAGGCGGTGCGTCGGGAGGATAAGGTGCGCTTTGCGGGATATGACGAGGCGCTTCTTGATGTCATGACCGCTCTGAGCCAACTGCTCAGCCTCCTCACGTAGTAGGACAGGATCTAGGACGACACCGTTGCCGATCAGATTGATCTTATTGCCCTGGAAAATACCTGAGGGGATCGAACGCAATACGTAGCGCTGTCCATCAAACTCCAGCGTATGCCCTGCATTAGGTCCACCTTGAAAGCGTGCTACCATCTGATAGCCTGGGGTCAGCACGTCAACGATCTTGCCTTTGCCCTCATCGCCCCATTGTAGTCCGAGTAGGACGTCTACCTTTTTCTTGTTCATGTCTTAATATATCTCTATTGGTCAGCGCCTTGTGGGGGCTTGCTGTAGCCTACCCGCTTGGCTTGCTGACCTCTTATTATTCGTCTTTGCAGTATCACACTCGCAGCGGTGGCACACACCGTAAAAGATCAGAAGGGGCTGTGCGAGCCGATATCGAGAGGTCGTAACATGACGTAGTGCCTTGAGTCGTCGAGGCTGTCTATAGAGAACCTCAGCGCCACAGTAGCGGCAGCGACAGACGGCATAGAGACTAGCCTGCTCGCTCGTCAGGTAACGCGCCTCTCTCGACTGCGGGAGCTGCAAGATCAGCCCCGACTCGGCCAGCAGGCGCACCGTACTATAGACTGTGCCACGGCTCTGGTGACAACCCGCCTCCTTGAGCTGAGCCATCAGCTCCTCTGTCGTAAAGATACGACGCTGCGTACCAACCACCTGAGCAATCTCCACTCGCTCAGAAGTCAGCTGATAGCCGTGCTGCTTGAGAAAGGCCTTAAAGGGCGACACCAAATCCGACATCATACTGCGCCACCCCCCTATCGTAGGAGGTGTGACATACTACAATTTTACTGCGTTACACATTAGCGATGACTACCACATCTGTAGTAGTCTCACTATGAGGCGTGACACCACTTCGTGCGCCACGCTTCTCGGCATTCCCCCACCCCACTTCGTCCTCCAGCTGAGAGCAACGAGTGCAGCGGGATCTGACCGATGTCGCAAAGTTATACAAATTACTTTACTTACGCCACCTTTCGACCAGCACCAATTCCGCAACGTACATTCCACCCGCTAATGCATTTTACTCAATTCCGGCTCCAGATTTACTCAAATCTCTCTACGAAACTACTCAATTCTATCCGAGAAACTACTCAAATCTACTGAAACATCTACTCAAATCTCTAACTTCTAATTCCTAACTTCTCCCAATATTCGTCTCGTCTACCGAGGAAATCGGGAAACGTCAGGGAGGAAACGGAATTTCCTCACGGAGGGGCGAGATAAAAGTTCGGAAGAATGAAATGAAACTTCGGAAGAATGAAACCGAAGTTCCAAAGAATTCTTTCGTTCCTCCGTAGAGGATTTCCGTTTTCTACCGAAGCATTTTTGATTTCCTCGGAGGTGGGGAGGCGGAGGTTAGAGATTAGAAGTTAGAGGGGAGATCGGAGCTATTAGAGCAATCGGAGGTATCGGAGCGATCGGAGGTGTCGGAGCGATCGGGCGGGTAACCTTTGTCGGGGAGCTGGAGTTGCGTCTTTACTGTGGGCTAGTCGTGAGATTCGCGGGTCTAGGAGTTTGAAGAGTTGTAAATGTGCTCTAGGTTGTCTATATTTGCACGCTCGTAGGAGACTACCTATCTGGGGCGAGTCGGCGAAGGTGTGCAATAATCTAGCGACACGGCCGTTTTGTCCGATAGGATACTCCTTATTATATAACCACTGAAATAGACTGACTATGTACTGGACGTTAGAATTGGCCTCAAAGCTGGAGGATGCTCCCTGGCCTGCTACCAAAGATGAGCTTATCGACTATGCTCAGCGCTCGGGTGCGCCCATCGAAGTGATCGAAAACCTTGAGGAGATCGAGGACGAGGGCGAGGAGTACGAGACCATCGAGGATATATGGCCGGACTACCCTAGCAAGGAGGACTTCTTCTTCAACGAGGAGGAGTACTAGTTCGCCACTATAGACCCTGACTCATAATCAGGGACTCTCTGCATAGCTACTAGCTTATGACTACACACCACCTAGGATGAAAGAGATGCGCCCACCTCGGATCTGCGCTATACGGCTTGCGCCAAGAGAGCACCAGTCGGAGGGGGGCGTATGCGCTACGGAGAGGTGGGGGCGTAAGTCTCTCGGGAGACTGTTGCTATGTCTGCTTATTGTGGCTTGCTGGCTGCCGATGCGTTCGCTGGCGCAGGTGGATCCGATCTTTTCGGACTACCGACGACTGCAGAACTACTACAATCCAGCAGCGATCGGCTTGCAGAAAGATCTGCTCCTGACGGCTGCTTATCATCAGCAGTGGATCGGCATAGAGGGGGCACCTGCTAACCTTTTTGTCTCGGCTCATACGGAGCAGCAGTGGGGCAAGAGCTACCACGGTGTGGGCGTGGTGGTCGCAGCGCAGCGTGCTGGACTCTTCACCCGCACAGAGGCGCAGGCGGAGTACGCTTTTCAGCTTCGCTGGAAGGGAGACAAGATCCTCTCCATCGGCACGGGCCTGGGCATGATCAACCTTCTATATGACGGCACCAAGGCGCACATACCAGACGGAGGAGCGATGACGCCAAATGACCCTTCGCTACCACAGACACCCGTATCGGGGCGCACCTTTGACCTCTCAGCGGGAGTCCTATGGCACACGCCTCGGTACTTCATTGGCTTCTCGGGGCGTCACCTCACGGTGCCGCGCATCACGCTCGACAGGCTCTACTATCAGAAGGTGCCGATACATATCAATGCGGTCTGTGGGTACAATATTACACCACGAGGTGCGTTATTATCGTGGCACCCCTCACTATTTGCCTCGACAAACTTAACGTCGTGGCGGGTGGATGTCAACCTAGACGTACGCCTAGCTCAGCGATGGGAGGCTGGTCTGATGTACCGACCTTTGCAAGCTGCGGGGCTGCGGCTGGGAGCGCTCTTTGGCAAGTGTCACGTGGGTTACCTCTTTGAGATGCCTACGAGTCAATTGGCGAGGGGCAACTGGGGCAGTCACGAACTGGTGATAACTTATGCACTCCCGATGTCTAGCCACAAGAAAGGGACCAACAGCTACAAGAGTATCCGACTCCTCTAGCCCGTACGTCTCACTATTAAATAGAACTCTGAAACAACTTAGAAGCTATGAAAGAAGCTTTGCCGACATACTGCAGTCCGTCCGAGAGCGCGCATGACGTACGTTCCGTACAAAGGCTTAGGACCAGAATCAGAGCTGGAGCCTTGCCCTTACTAGGTGCTCTGGCACTACCCTTACTCTTCATCTCCGTGCTGAGCATGGTGGGCTGCGCTCCCAAGCGTGGCTCTGGCGTGAGTGCCGAGCTGGTGGGAGTGGGGCTCTCCTCGTGGAGCGAGCCGGCCCCCTATGGCATGGTGCAAGTACCACAGGGACATATCGTGCTGGGCGAGCGCGAGGCGGACACGGTGTGGGGACTCCCCGCTGAGTACCGGGCCATCTCGGTAGATGCTTTCTGGATGGATCAGACGGAGGTGACGAATGCGCAGTGGAGACAGTTCGTCTTCTATGTGCGTGACTCAATCATTCGCGAGCGCCTCGCAGACCCGCTATACGGAGGTAACCCGCTTTACAAGATTACCACGGACAAGTATGGG
>CAMPUN010000029.1 GCA_946997275.1 uncultured Porphyromonas sp. | reverse complement strand
ATCATCGACTGTACGGGTGCGGAGCCGCAACTTCTCCGTGAAGGAACCTTCTAACGACACAGCCACTACCGCACATGCTTCATTCGCACCAGCACTTCTCCACGCTCTTAGTCACCTTCCTGCTCCTAATCCTAGGCGCTGCGGGGTGTGCCAAGCAATCTTCGCCAGAGGGTGGTCCCTATGATATGACCCCGCCTCGGGTCGTGCGCTGTACGCCTGAGATGGGGAGTACAAACGTCTCGACGCATCGTGTGCGAATCACCTTCGATGAGTACATACAGCTGGAGCGAGGTGAGGACAAAATAATCTATTCGCCACCACAGCGCATCCCACCGAAGGCTTTGGTCAATCAGAAGCAGCTGATCGTCACTTATCAAGATAGTCTGATCGCAAACACGACCTACACGATCAACTTCAATCGTGCGATCAAGGACTATAATGAGGGCAACTACATCGAGCAGTATGTCTACGCCTTCAGTACGGGTGACTACCTGGACACGATGCAGGTATCTGGGCATGTGCTCGACGCCTATACGCTACAGCCGGTGTCTCATATCCTAGCGGGTGTCTATGATATGCCTATTCCTACGGACTCGCTAGACCGTCCGATGACCCGTATGACCTATACGGACGATAAGGGGCACTTTACCCTGCAGAATGTACGGGATGGAGTCTACCGCGCTATCGCTCTGGTTGATATGGATCGTAGCTATAGCTACAACAATCCGAACGAGAGCTTTGCCATCACACCCGATAGCTTCCGCACCGAGGTAGTGCACCGCTCGGCGCTGACTCCTGCCAAGGAGCCGAAGGTGGATTCGCTCGCTAATGTTGCGGATTCGGTCGGTAATATGGTAGATTCGCTTGGTCATGCTGTGGATTCGCTTGGGGGGCGTGCCGATAGTTTGCTCGCTAAGGAGCAAGCGCCAACGACTGCGACAGATACGACTGCCACAGCCACAGATAATGTGTCGTCTTACGTTTACCTGCCCAACGACCTCGTTCTCCTGTTGACACATCCGAAGACAAATATCATTCGTCTCGAGCGACTGGTACGACGAGATACGATGTCGCTCATGGCGACCTTTACGGAGCCTCTTGACACACTACCTCAGCTCAAGATTCTCTCGCCAGACTACCTGACGAAATCCTCAAGCTACTACCCTGACCTCTCGACAGATCGCAAGAGTATCACCTACTGGCTCTCGCCCCACGACTCACTAGCGAAAGACTCCGTGGTGGTGGCGTTCGCCTATCCGACGACCGACTCGATCGGTAGTCCGATCAACAAGCTCGACACGATGACGCTGCACGCTCCTAGAGTGCAATCGGCAAAGGCTAAAGCCAAGCCAAAGAAGCAACCGAAGGGAGAAGCCCTCGATACAGCTGCCAATGGCCTCAGCCATGCTAGTGACAGCACCGCTCTGGCAGACACAAAGAGTGAGCTCGGGGCTGTCAAGATTCTTTCGCACGAAGGAATTCATAAGGAGACGACGCGTGACTCCCTTTGGATTAGCTATGATGTGCCGATTCTAGCCATTGACACAGCGCGGGTGCAGCTCGCTAAGTTGGTCGATTCGGTGCCTCAGCCGATTCCTTGCCAGTTATTGCCCGACAGTGTGCGACGCTGTCGCTGGTTGGTTGACTTTGCCAAGGAGCCAGGCACCACCTACCGACTCGAGGTAGATACGGCTGCCATCACGGGGCTCTATGGGGGAACCAGTGCTTCGGCGAAGAAGGATCTCAAGATCGCCGCTGAGACCGAGCTAGGCTCTCTCACGATCACGCTCACGGGACATCCTACAGACCATCCGCTCTACGTCTACTTACTCAGCAGTAAGGAGGAGATTTTGGCGACTGCTCAGCCTGACAGCGCAGGGCTGGTTGCCTTTAAGGAGCTGGCTCCGGGAGCTTACTTTCTCAAGCTGTACGTAGATCTAAATGGCAATGGCGCTTGGGACGGGGGCATCTACCCAGCGACGCCTCCTGAGCCTGTGCGCTATCTACCTCAGTCGGTAAATGTACAGGCGCGCTTTGCCACAGAGCAGAAGTGGGCATACGATGGTACGCCTCTAGCAGAGCAACGTCCGAAGGGGCTGGAGGGCGATAAGCAAGCGGAGGGTGATAGCAATAGTGCTAACGCAGCTAATCAGAAGCGAGACCTCAACGTCGAGTATGCTCAGCGTATGCGGGAGCGCTACGGCAAGCGGTGGAACCCGACGGATCGTGAGCGTAAGATCATGGGGCTCCCCTCACGTGCCGAGGAGCGAGAGGCGCGAGCGCGTGGCGAAGATGTTGAGATAGGTGCTCCGCCCAAGGAAAAGGATCAAGGCGATAAGCAGAACAAGACCCAGACACAAACGCTAGGCGCTGGAAGTGGTGCTCCCACGCGGCAAGCTGCGGGACAGCTACAAGGTCGCTCTCAGATGAGCGTTCGCTAAGTCCCCTTGCCTAGTATCGTACAATACTTGCTGGGAGCGGACGATTGCACTGACTTTGGACTTTGTGCTCTATAGGTTTGAAACTTTTGTTGTGCCGTCCTTCTTTAGGGTCTGTTGAGATGCTTGCGGATTGCAGCGTGTCGTTGAGTGCACTAGAGCTCAGACTCTAAGTGTCCTCTTATTACCTTTGCACCGTCTACTAATTAGGCTTTGATAGAATCACTCCATCATGGCGTAGACCAACGTATGCTGGAGTGTGGGTAGCGCTGCGAGGAGTTGGTCGGGCGTTAGCGGCTTGGCGAGCCGATCGCTGGGACGTGGCGCGAAGAGGAGCTGGCGACGCTGGCGCAGGAGACAGTAGCGACCGCTATTTGTCGGGATCTGTTCGTCGAGTAGGTCAAAGACGATGCGCTCTGGATCTACATAGAGCGCTGCGGAAGCGAGCTGATCCACCTCCAGCAGGCTTAGCTCGATAGCCCAGGCCAGCAACTCAGCTATGCGTAGGGGGCGTAGCATACCGAAGGGAGCTTTTAGGTCAAAAGCTTTGTTTGCTGGTCCCTTTGCAGGGGGGATGGCGAGGACGCTTTGCCTCTTTCCCTCGGCATCTCTATAATAATAGTAGGTCGTTTCTCCGATGGTGCCGATGCCGCCGTCCTCGAGTGCTAAGCTCGCTAGGAGCGTGCGCCACTGATGGTAGCTATGCGCGACGGTAGGGTAGTGCTCGGCCAGTGCAGCCTGCCAACTTTGGTATTGTTGCCAAGCTTCGCCAGAGGGTCGGTCGGTGGGCTTTCCTTCTAGAGTAGGAGTAAGGCGCTTGCCATAGAGCGTGGCGTAGCCCATCTTGCGATAGAAGTGATAGAGCCACTCTTCGGCTGGTATGAGGAAGGCAAAAAGACACCCGTCCCGCCACATCTGCTGATGGCTCGCTCGCATGAGATGCTGCACGAGCCCTTTGCCTCGCTGGTCGCTTGCGGTGGCTGCGCCCGAGATGTAGCCAGCGCGCCACCATTGGTCACGGTAGCGCATCAGGTAGGGAAGGTACTGCACATGACTGAGTGCACGGCTCTGGTCTAGCGTCGTGAGCAGATGGGTGCGACGAGGGTCAAAGGCGGTACGACTGTAGAGCGCGATGAAGTCGTCGCTATCCCCAAAGGTGGTGCGCCAGATCTCTTCGTAGAGTCGCTGCGTCTCAGCCTTCGATCTCATGCTTAGGACTCCAGTTCGCCAGCCCAGTCGGGACGACGCCACACGCAGGTGTGCTTGACGAGGCGTATCTCAGGGCGATAAGACTCTTTCGCCTGACGCAAGCCAGGCAGGCCGAGGTCTTCCTCCCGATTGACATAGGTGTACTGCTCGGGGATGCTACGGGCGAACTCACGGTTGATGATCGTATAGGCGCCGTCGATGTCGGTGCGCGCCTTCTCGATATGCACATCGAAGGTGTCCTCCGTGATAGGCGACCCCAGCGTAAAAGCAACGATCTCGCCTCCGATCTCGATCATCCCGCCACGCATCTCCAGCGCCTCGTAGTTGTCGAGGAGTCGCTGGATGACCTTGCGCTCTGTATGCAAGCTGGGGTCAGGCTCACCTGTCGCCTCGGCATGTGCTAGCCACTCATCGGCAAAGTGCGCTACACGCTCTAGGTCGTCCGTGGTGATGGGCAGGTAGCGGTAGTCGGGATAGGAAGCTTCGAAGCGATTGATGTGATTGCGCTTCGACTGAAGCTTCTTGCCATTGAGTCGTGCGAGCTTTTCCCTGAGATAGACGTAGTCGATGTAGTCGTCGTCCTGGATATGGACGAACTCATCGGGAAAGAGCTTCTCCAAGCGCTCCTTGCAACTCGGCGTAACGCCCATGAAGACGAGTGGATAAGCCTCCTGCTCGGAGATCTCCATGAGCTCCTTGATGGTCGTCGTCCAGGAGTTGTCATCACGACAGAAGGGGCAGAGGTAGACGGGGTGGTCTCGGCGTGGTGAGCGAAAGCGGATCACCAGTGTCTGTGTGCCACCGATCGCCCACGAGGTCTCGTACTGTACTGCCCAGCCATAGAGATTGGCAAAGGAGATGTCGCAGATCGGCTCTGCACCATAATATATATAAGGAAAGACTGTGGAGCGGTCGGCTACATCAATCTGTCTAAAAGGGGTCATAATCTATTTCCTAGTGGCTCAGGAACTCCTGAGCACGTCGTCTGATCGTCTCGTACATCGACTGAAGGCCGTTGCTCCGTGTCGGTGAGAGGTGTGACTGGAGTCCCAGTCGGTCAATGAAGTAGAGCGGTGTCTCCACGATAGCCTGTGCGGGCTGGTCATTGTAGCAGTAGAGGAGCATGGCGGCAATGCCCTTGGTGATGAGCGCATCGCTGTCAGCCTTGAGGTGTAGCGTGCCGTCTTCCTGTGGTGATATGATGATCCACACACGGCTCTGACAGCCGTCGATGAGGTTTTCGGTCGTATGCTCCGAGTCCTCGACAGGCTCCAGCTGGTCGCCCAGATCGATGATCATTTGGTAGCGATCCATCCAGTCGTCCACCAGTTCAAACTGTGAGATAAGTTCCTCTTGCCGTTCGTCTATAGTCATAAGTTTAGGAAGCTAATCAGTGAGCGTCTAGATCTTTGAGTACTGCCATGACCGTATGTCCGACAGTACCTAGCGTCTCTGCCGAGATGTTGCTCATGTTGTCTTGAAGTGTGTGCCAATAAGGGGCAAAACCCTCTTCGCTCTGCGGATCATAGTTGACAATGTCAATGCTGGGGATGCCAAGGTTGCGAATGACTGGCACATGGTCGTCGGTCAAGCCTCCGCCGTCAGCTTGGTGAAAGAGCGATCCGTAGCCTAGCTCGGCCGCTTTGCTCCACACCTTCGTAAGAAGCTGCGGGGCATAGCTCTTGGAGAAGTACTCCCAGTAGAAGGTCGCATCGCGCCCTCCGACCATGTCTAGCAGGATGCCACCCATCGCTTGGTAGCCAGCCACGTGCGGGTTCTTGCTCCAGTGCGTAGAGCCTAGGCACCAGCTCTCTTCGTTGGAGTAAGTGCCGTAGTCCTCCCCGTCGAAGAGCACGATGTCCACCCCAATCGTCTGAGGTGCTGCGACACTGCCCAGTAGCCGAGCCACTTCGAGCAGGACGCCTACACCGCTACCTCCATCGTCAGCACCGAGGATCGGCTGCGTATGGTTGGCGGGGTTAGGATCTTTGTCCGCCCAGGGACGCGTGTCCCAGTGCGCCATCAGGAGGATTCGTTGCGAGGCTTCGGGATTGTACGAAGCAATCAGATTAGTCAGTGGAAGCTTTGTCCCATCATGCGCCGTCGCCTCGAAGCTCTGCTCCACGACCGTAGCGCCATACTGTGTCAGTCGCTCTTTCATCCAGGCGAGACAAGCGGTATGCCCCTCAGAACCTGGGATGCGTGCCCCGAAAGCGACCTGCTTGGCGACAAAGTTGTAAGCGCTATCCGCCTCAAAGGGGGTAGCCACGCGGGGTGTCTCCTCTTCCCCTTGAGCCGTCTGCTGGCTCTGCTGCTCCTTATTGCAGGAGAGCAACGAGAGTCCGAGGAGTAGCGGTAAAATGTATTGTGTGATACGTATCATACGAATTAAAAGCTAAGCTGGTCAATGCTCAATCCCAGTACGAGAGAGGACTCCCTCGTGGTAATAGTGCTTGACCTCTGCAAAGTTAGTGACAAGCTGGCAATATGGCAGCAACTCCTCACAGTAGTGTCGTCCCGTGAGTACCAGTTCGCACGCATCGGGGCGCTTTTTTATAGCATCGATGAGCGCCTCGACCCTGAGCAAGCCTAAGCCGACAGCCATTGAGACCTCATCCCAAATGACTAAGTCGTACCGTCCCGAGCACATCTGCTCGACGGCTCGTGCCAGCCCTTGCTCGGCAGCCTGCACGTCCTGAGCACTAGCCGCATGGTCTATCAGGCAACCCGTCCCACCGTACATCGATCCGTACAGTTCGACGGCACACTCCTCACGCTTCGTATGCTGCTCCAGAAAGAGCACATCACCGTAGCGCATCGTCTTGATAAACTGCCCGATGTAGACTCGCCCGCCGTGACCCAGCGTGCGTATCGCCAGCCCTACAGCTGCGGTGCTCTTACCCTTGCCCGTACCGTAATAGTAGTGGACAAAGCCTCGCTTCCACATGCTCATTAGCGACCGACAGGCTCATAGTGAAAGCCTCCCCCGTCCTGCTGCTTAGCAGACGAAGAGCTCCCGCTGTCTCTCAGCTGGCTAGTCGTTTGATTGCTACTCTTCTTGTGGAGCGACTTGAGCTGTACCTTAGGCCCCTGCGACATAACCCCAGGACCACTGTAGTACTGTCGTGCCTCGGGGAGGAACTCCTGAATGGCACGGATACGGTTCTGATCGCTTGGGTGGGTGCTGAGGAACTCGGGTGTCTTCTGCCCCTGCTGAGCCATCTTTTGCCAAAGCGTCACTGCGGCTGCAGGGTCGTAACCCGCCATTGCCATGAAGACCATACCAATCTTGTCCGCCTCGTACTCCTGCTTGCGACCATAGGGTAGGGAGACCAAGAGCTGCGAGCCAATAGGATAAACCTGCTGGAGGATCCCACCGAGAGCCGCACTCTTCGAGCCGACCATCCCCGTCAAGACTTGTCCGCCAAGCTGCGTAAGCATCTCACGGCTGATGCGCTCGTTAGCATGCTTAGCCACAGCGTGAGAGACCTCGTGCGCTATGACCGCAGCCAGCTCGTCGTCGGTAGGACGCGTCGCTTGGAGCAAACCACTGTAGACGACGATCTTGCCACCAGGCATACAGAAAGCGTTGACCTGACGATCACGGACGAAGTTAAACTCCCACTGTGTCGCCTGCGCTATCTGGTCGTAGCCATTGTTGCGCAGATAGTTGTCCGTGGCCTGCGCTATGCGTCGTGCCACACGAAGCGTCTGTTGCCCTTGGGGCGAGTTGTTGTCCACATTCGCCTTGCGGATAAACTGATTATATTGCTGTGCGCTGGCCGCCGAGATCTCAGCGTCCGACACAAGGTTGAGTTGCTGTCGTCCCGTGATCGGTACGACGCCACACCCGGCTAGTAAGAGTGTCAGGGTGAGTGCTGTAAACCATTTTGCTATCTGTGTCATCTTCGTAGTATGTTGATTGAGTCTATGAGACCGTAGTCTCTACTACTGCAAAGATACTCTTTTCGCGGTAGCTGTGCCATAGCCCCAAGGTATCAAGATTATGCACCGAGCTTCTTATATAATAGAAGTAGTACGCTACCCTTGACTACCTCGTCTTCCGCTCGTTCGTTCGCTCTAACACAGACTCCTCTAACTGTTTTAAGGCTTGTATCTCCTCCAATTCTTCTTCACGAATACACTCTCGCTTACGACGCTGGTCAAACTCTGCATAGACGGCTTTAACTCGCTCCACCATCTGCTTGCGAGAGACGGTACCCTTACCTTGCAGTAGCTCCTTGCCTTGAAACTGTAGCAAAGCATCGACATTGTTTCGCCAGTAGCTAAGCGTAAGATCCTTACGCTCTTTGACCCGAAGCTCTGCAGAGTCCAAGAAGAGGATTGTGAGTCGATTGAGTAGATCGATCTCTTCCTTACCTAGATAGTTTTTAGCAATCAAGATATCCTGCTTTCTTACGACGCTTCCCTGCCAAGAGGTCAGAGCCATATTCGGCTTGCTAGCATCGGCTCGTGAGAGTATCAGCTCAGGAGCCGTCTGATGAGTCACAGCATAGATCAGCTTGTTCTGTATCTCTGCAAAAAACTTCTGCGTATCCTTGTCATTAGCGTCGTAGTCGCTACTTAGAGCTAAGAGATCACGCACCTTCTGGTAAAAACGCTTTTCGCTCGCACGTATCTCTCGGATACGCTCTAAGAGTTCATCAAAGTAGTCTGGTCTGCCGTCTGGATTTTTCAACCGCTCATCGTCGATGACAAACCCCTTGACCATATACTCCCTCAGGTTGCGAGTGGCCCACTGTCTAAATTGTACACCACGCTTACTACGCACCCTAAAGCCTATGGCGAGAATCATCTCTAAGGAGTAAAAGGAGACGTTGTATTGCTTGTCGTCTGTGGCAGTTGTTAAGTACTCCTTAATAACTGAGTCACGCACCAACTCTCTATCTTTCAGTATGTTTGATATGTGCATGCTGATGTTAGGGATAGAGGTGTCAAAAAGCTCTGCGAGCTGGCTTTGATTCATCCAGACGCTACCATCTCGGGCGTAGAGCGTGACCTTAGCTCGCCCGTCCTCGCTGTTGTATATGATGATGCGTTGCTCGTCTCGAGGAGCGCCTGGTGAGTCTTCCTCGGGAGCTAAGGGGAGCGGTTCGTTAGTCGTAGTCATATCGTGACGTGGATTAGTAAGTGAGATGGCTTGAATATATAGCAAAAGCGTACTCAAAGGTAATCAAAACAGTCAAGCAGAGCAACTATACAAGACGAATGTATG
>CAMPUN010000028.1 GCA_946997275.1 uncultured Porphyromonas sp. | reverse complement strand
AGCCGCGCAGTATCCCTAGTGCGAGCTCCTCGATAGATCCTCCATCGCCTATAGTCGGGAGGGTGATGACGACACCCTCCACGCCATGCGTCTGGCGCAGACTTTGGAGCGTCTCGTTGATACGTTGTAGAGCTTCGGGCTCGATGATGTGCGCTACGTCTGAGACAAACTGCGTGCTGTCCTGTAGCTGTACGTTGGGGATATCCTCCCACGACAAAGCCTTCTGAGCAGGCAATGCCCAGAAGGATAGCAATAGTCCGAGGAAGAGTAACGTGCGCTTCATGGGAGAACTTAGAGATTAGAGGTTAGAGATTAGAAGTTAGAGATTAGAAGGACTAGGGGCTAGAAAGATCTCATCTCTAATCTCTAACTTCTAATCTCTAAAGCTCTAACAACTAAAACTTAACTTGAGGAGCTTGCTCCGCGCCAGCCTCGGCCTGGAAGTAAGGACGCTGATGAAAGCCAAAGAGACCCGCGAAGATGTTCGTCGGGAAGCGACGTACCTTCGTATTGTACTGCTGCGCCTCATTGTTGAAGTCCATGCGAGCCGTCGTGATACGGTTTTCCGTACCCTCTAGCTGAGTCTGTAGCTGACGGAAGTTTTCGTCAGCCTTCAGCTCGGGGTAACGCTCCACGACAACCATCAGTTTGCTAAGCGCACTAGTTAGGTCTCCCTGAGCTTGCTGGAATTGATTGAGTTGCTCCTGAGTCATCCCCTCGCCAGACGGGACGATCGGCTGTGATGCCTTAGCGCGGGCATTGATCACACCCTCGAGGGTCTCACGCTCATGAGAGGCGTAGCCCTTGACCGTCTCCACAAGGTTGGGGATGAGGTCCGCACGGCGCTGGTATTGGTTTTCCACTTGGCTCCACGAGGTATTGACTTGCTCGTCTAGTACCACCATAGAGTTGTACTGACCCACGCCCCAGAAGACGAGAAGCAGTACGACAGCCACGACGATGATCGTTATGGTGAGACCACGACGTGACTTAGGAGCTGTAGTTTGATCTGTCATAGTATTGAGAGTTTGTTAGTTTGTTAGTTAGTGAGTTCGTTGTTTTAGAGTAGCTCGATGCGCTCCTCCGAGACCTTCCGCCCGCAGTAGTGACAGCATAGCACCTCGTGCTCGGCATCGATTAGGTGAAAGTGCGTACGCACTGGCTCATTGTTCGTAATGCACTTAGCATTGGGACACTTTACGAAGCCAATGATCTCCTCGGGGAGGTGTAGCGTCCGCTTCTCCACTACCTCATAGTCCTTAATTATATTGACATGCACATCAGGGGCAAGGAGTGCTATACGGCTTGCCTCCTCATCGGAGAGCATCCGTCCAGAGATCTTGATGATACCCTTCTTGCCTAGGTAGCGACTATCTAAGTTGTTGCCTATCGTGATAGGCTCCTCCATATCTTCGAGCTGTAGGAGGTGAGCTATCTTAAAGAGCTTTCTGGGGGGAATATGATCTATCACAGTGCCATTGCAGATGGCTGTGACCATCATCCCCTCTTGCTGCTTGATTAGAGCTTTCTGAGACTTAGCATTCATAGTGTGTAGTGTGTTACTTATCAACTTCTATACCGAGCACCTCGCAGAGTATCGACTGGCGTATGTAGAGCCCGTTTTGAGCTTGGCGAAAGTACTCCGCCTTGGGACTGCTATCCACATCAATATCAATCTCATTGACACGAGGTAGCGGGTGGAGGATGCGGAGATTGTCCTTAGTCCCTTGTAGCATCTCCTTATTAAGTATGTAGACATCCTTGACACGCTCATACTCCTCCATATCGGTAAAGCGCTCTCGCTGCACCCGAGTCATATAGAGTATGTCGGCATCGGCGATCACCTCAGGGGTAAAGAGCGAAGTCTCCTCATAGCGTAGATGATGCTCATCGCAATACTGCCTGTACTCCTCGGGAAGCCTCAGCTCGGGCGGTGCGACGAAGGTAAAGCGAGGCGAGAAGAAGCGCATCCCCTCTATGAGCGAGTGGATCGTACGGCCGAAACGCAAGTCGCCCACCATCACGATGTGTAGATCCTTGAGCGAACCCTGTGTAGAGCGAATCGTGTAAAGGTCGAGGAGTGTCTGCGAAGGGTGTTGATTGGCACCATCGCCTGCGTTGACGATTGGTACCGGCGAGACCTCCGTAGCATAGAGAGCAGCGCCCTCCAGGTAGTGCCGCATGATGATCACGTCGGCATAGTTAGAGACGATCAGGAGGGTGTCTTTGAGCGACTCGCCCTTTGTCGAGCTGCTGGACTTAGGGTCGGAGAAGCCGATGACTCGTCCGCCCAACCTATTGACCGCCGTCTCGAAGCTCAGTCGGGTACGCGTCGAAGGTTCGAAAAACAGTGTGGCACCCACCATCCCATCCATTAGATGGCGATTAGGATTAGCCTCAAAGAGTGCAGCCCGGTCCAAGATACGTAGGATGTCTTGCTCAGCGCACTGCTCGATAGATACGATATGCTTCATCATACGGCACAGTCTATTTTCATTTCACCCGTAAAGGTACAAAAAAGGCTAGACTACGATACACACCTATCGCCCCTGCTAGATATCCGCCTGCTGAATTTTTGATCTACAGTGACGATCCAAAGGGTTCAGATAAGAAAAAATGTCTTACCTTAGTGGGCGAAAGAAATATCACACCGCTATTCTCCCTTCTCTTATAGAGTCACCAGCACATTCACCAACCTTTATAACTTTATGACACGTAACACTTTTGCTCTCCTATGCACACTGCTGGTATCAGCATTTGCACTCGTAGCACAAGAGGCGCCTACTCATCTTAAGGTATTCCTCAAGGGGAAAGAGGCACAGCTTATTCCCATTCACAAGATCGACAGCATCCGATTCGTTGCAAAGGAGATGCCTCATGATCAGATGCCTCTCATCAACTTTGACTACAACACCAACAAAGAGCCCATTGAGGCTTATGAAGCAACCCTAGGGCGTGAGCTACGACAGAATGTCAACGTCAATAATGACCAGTCTGAGGCTCCTAACCCCCTACCCGCCTATGTCAATCTATCGCTTGATCTAGTACCGATAGTTAGCTATGGAGGTACGAATGCTTTTCTAGAGTCTGACGTAATCATCGCACTCTGTCGCGAGCCTTTCAACAACTGCCCCAAGATAAAAGGACTGATTACCGATCTAGGCTTTAAGGAAACCTACAAGGACGAGACCTCTTGCCAGTATAAGAAGGAGGATGTGTCTATCATCCTGCAAATCTGGCCCAATAGCGAGTGGAATACTAAAACCTGCCTGACGATCCTACGTCCTACCCCTCCAGCGCCAGTTGCCAAGGAGCATGACTTTGTAGCTACCGCTAAGGATATTCCATCTTTTGAAGCACTGATGAGCAAACAGGTAGACAAGATTGTTGCTTTCGAGCGTGAGGCTGGTTATCGAGAGATTCCTTCAGATTTAACCGGTACATACCTCTCCTTCCAGACTAAGAGTGATCATGCTGACAAGAGCAACATCAAGATTGCCTTCTATTGGCTTGAAGATCAGAAGATCACGGGAGTCCTTAGTGCCATCTCAAGTGTAGAAGAAGCAATCTCGGATAGTCAAATCCACGAGTGGGCTAAGCTCAACGGTTTCGACGGCACATGGAGTAAACTGGTAGAGCATAATGAGTTGACGGATAAAGATGTAGTCTATGCGACCGTATCAAGCGACAAAGCTACGCTTAGGATCTTTTTCGAGAGACAGCGCATGAAGTTTGAGATCCTACCTAAGAAAAACTAATATCAGCACTATCCTTCACCAAGTTCGAAGGAACTTGCTATTCACACTAAGAGTCTCATCATAACTCTTAGACGCCATGCAGAGAGCTACGTAGAGGTCTCACACCTCCTACGTAGCTCTTCTCATTTTCACCTTGGCATAGATAAGGTCTCCTGAGGAAATCAGAAAGATCCACGGAGCTGTTATTGATTCTCCAGCGAGGAACGGAAAAATTCTTCCGAACTTTGATTTCATTCTTCCGAAGTTTCATTTCATTCTTCCGAAGTTTTATTTCCCGCCTCCGTGGAGAATATCTCTTTTTCAGTAAGGAATTCAAGATTTCCTCCGTGAAGAGTTACCAGCACCTGGGACGTTCGGGCATACTCTAGTCAACGGATGTGTTGACCAGTTCAAATAAAGTTCGTACCTTTGCCCACCGAAGTAAAGGACGAGTAGATTGTCCAGAAAAATATTCTCATCAAACAAACATAACACACAAAGAACAGTTAGACAAGTATGATAATTGTACCAATCAAAGAGGGCGAGAACATCGAGCGTGCGCTCAAGCGTTATAAGCGTAAGTACAACGACACTGGTATCGTCCGCAGACTACGCAAGCTTCAGGCATTTCAGAAGCCCTCAGACGTCAATCGCCGTATGATGGAGAAGGCTCGCTACGTGCAGTCACTCCGCCAGGAAGAGCTAGACGCTTAAGACCCATCGAGGACTACCCCACTGCGAGCCTTCTGCTACGAGAGACATCGGGCTCTCTACACAGGCTCACTAGATAGGTAGCGCCTCTGCGATGATGAATAGAATATTTACGTAGGGAGTCCCCAAGCGGGGTGCTTCCTACGTCTTCTGTACCCAGTACTGCTCATTCGTATATGTTGAGAGGTGCTGGGCTTTATTGTATCATCTCGGCTGAGTTTAACAGAAATAAAACAGCCAAGAGTGGCTTTTGTTAAGACTTTTAGTTACTTTTGCCAGTGGCTAGAGCTTAGGTCAACACTGTTGACTAGCTCTAAACCGTTACTACACTAAGATACTAATCACTAACAGTTAATTTATTGTGAACCGTTTAATGCTTATCACCACAGCGCTCGCACTCTTACTAGCGAGTAGCTTCTCGTCGCTTGCTCAGGTGCAGGTGACGGGCAAAATCCTTGAGAAGGGTTCGGACGAGCCTATGCCTAGCGTGACCGTCTACACCGCTGGCGGGACCTCTGGTACTTACTCTGAGAGCGATGGCTCCTTCAAGCTCAGTGTCTCGGCTGGCACTCAGCTCACACTGAGCTTCGTCGGCTATGAGACGATACAGCTACGAGTACCAGCCTCTGCTCGGGGGCACTACGACTTTGGAAAGGTCTACATGGAGACCAATGCCATCGGACTAGACGAGGTGCGCGTCATCGCTTCAGTCGTGCCAAAGGATCGACTGACGCCAGTGCCAGTCTCCAACGTCACGATGAAAGCTATCCAGACGCAAGCTCCAAACATTGAGTTCCCAGAGCTACTCAAAGCGACTCCTTCAGTCTACGTGACCAAGGGCGGCGGTGGCTTTGGCGACTCCCGCATCAACCTGCGCGGCTTTGACTCTAATAATATAGGTGTCCTGATCAACGGTGTGCCTATCAATGATATGGAGTCAGGAAAGGTCTACTGGTCCAACTGGGCTGGCCTCAACGACGTCAGCAGCTTCATCCAGGTACAGCGTGGTCTAGGAGCCTCTAAGCTAGGACTCTCCTCCGTCGGTGGTACCATCAATATGGTGACCAAGAGCACCGATGCCAAGAAGGGCGGTAGCATCTACACGGGTATAGGTAATGACGGCTTCCTCAAGACCTCTTTCAATGTCTCTACGGGCCTTATGGACAACGGCTGGGCTATCTCTCTCGCTGGCTCTCGTAGCCAAGGCGACGGCTACGTCCGTGGTACGAACTTCGTCGGCTGGAGCTACTTCGTCAACGTTTCCAAGCGTATCAACGACCACCACCGTCTATCCTTCACCGCCTTTGGAGCGCCTCAGTGGCACAACCAGCGCGGACAGATGTACCTCATCGAGGACTATCACAACGCAGCTGAGGGCCGTCGCCTCAACCGTGGTTACGGCTATATGAATGGACAAATCGAGGGCGGTGCCTACGCTCGCAACTTCTACCACAAGCCTCAGATCTCGCTGAACCACTACTGGGATATCAATAAGGAGAGCAGCATCTACACCTCCGTCTACGCCTCTATCTCCAATGGTGGTGGCCGTCGCATACGTGGTGCTAAGACAGACTGGCTCACACTCGACTACAACACCGGTCGCCCGAAAGACCCCGCAGCCTTCATGGGTACTCCCGATGGCTTGCTAGACTTCGATCGTGTTATGGAGGCCAATAGAGCTTCAAACAACGGTTCTCAGCTCATCTTCAGTAATGCGGTAAACTCGCACAACTGGTACGGCCTACTCTCCTACTACACCAATAAGTTTAGCGACCTCTTCAAGCTGACCGCCGGCTTCGACGGACGCTTCTATCAGGGCATCCACCGCGAAGTCATTGACAACCTACTTGGCGGAGACTACTACATCGAGCCACAGAACTCCTCTACCAAGCTCATGTACCACAAGCCTTACCAGCCACTCAAGGTGGGCGACCATATCCAGTTTGACAACATCGGCGAAGTCTTGTGGAACGGGCTCTTCGCTCAGGGTGAGTTTACGGGCGAAAACTTCAACGCCTTCATCTCTGGCGCCATCTCGCACAAGGGCTATCGCTACGTCAACCTGGGCGGTACGGGCGAGAAGTATGACGCGCTGACCCCTCCCGACAAGATCGTCTCTCCGTGGGCTACTTACCTGCCTTGGAGCGTCAAGGCTGGTGCCAGCTACAAGTTCCTCGAGCACAGCAACGTCTTCGTCAATGCGGGTTACTTCACCATTGCGCCATACTTCCGCAATGTCTTCTTCCGCTACAACACGACGATCAATACGGGTGCTAAGTATGAGCGCGTCTTCACGGGCGAGGTCGGCTACGGCTTCAAGATGCAAAACCTTCGCATCGACCTCAACGGCTACTATACCAAGTGGCTGGACAAGAGCCTCACACGTAATATGGGCAACAATACAACGGCCAACATCTCTGGTCTAGATGCTCGCCACGCGGGCGTCGAGCTGGAGGCTACCTACACGCCGATCAAGCCGCTTGACATTCGCTTCATGTTCTCTTGGGGCGACTGGATCTGGGCTGACGATGTCAAGGCTGATGTCTTCGACGATGCGCAGCAGTATGTCGGCACCATCAATGCTTTTGTCAAGGGGGTACACGTGGGCAACTCAGCTCAGATGACCTCTGCACTCGGTATCTCGTGGGAGGCGCTCAAGGACTTCCGTCTCAAGGCTGACCTCAACTACGCCGGCAAGAACTACGCTGACTTTGACCCGACGAACCGCACCAAGGAGACCGACAAGGTGGACGCTTGGCGCCTACCCGACTACTGCACACTAGACCTCGGTGCTAACTACCGCTTTAACATCGGCTCTTGCGACGCTACCGTCTACGTCAACGTCAACAACGTGACCAACACCGAGTACATCTCCGATGCTCGCGATGGTAAGAACCACGATATGAAGTCAGCGCTCGTCTACTACGGCTTCGGCACGAACTGGGCGACTGGTCTACGCATTAACTTCTAACTCTCAGACACGCAAATAATATGAAACAGATCACACAGCTCCTCGCAGTCGCAGCGCTCCTGCTGCTCACCGCCTGCAATCCCATGGAGCCAATCTATAAGCAGCTTGACTCGGTAGACCACCCAATAGATAAGAGTGTCGCCTACGCTCTCACCGATGCCGACTACAAGACGATCGCCACAGCCTTTACCAAGCAGGAGGAGGCGGGCTACACCGGCTCCAGCAAGGAGGAGTTTATGAAGCAGGTCAAGCATGAGGCGAACTATGTCAAGACCAACCGCACGCTCACCGCGTGGGTCTCTCCCGATAAGTATGTCCCAGCTCTCATGGCTAAGATGTACCCCGAGTGGGGCAAGGGCTCTGCCGTGACCGTCTCTTATGCCATGCAGCAGCACCCCGCAGAGGATGCCGCTCTGGACAAACTTATCTCGGTCAAGGTGTCAGCCGACGATGCTACCAAAGCTGGTCTCACGGCAAAAGACCCTAATAAGCTCTCTAAAGATGAGATCGCTAAGCTGGGCAAATACCTAGCAACGACCTATGCTGACAAGGGTACCAGCTATCTAGCAAAGGTGTCTCTCGCAGATGGGCAGCGCAACATGCTCTTCATCGGAGAGCGTCTCGCCGATAATCGTATCTATAAGGTCATCTCACCCGCTGAGTACGCAGCTATGGGCAGTAAGTACGGCAACTTCAGCAGCTCGATGCTCCCCGAGCGGTACATACCACAGCTACTGCAGCAGAGCATGCCGTACGCTCAGCCAGGTAACCAGCGCATCGTCGTCTATGAGTGGTTTGACAACAAGGTCACCACGCCAGAGTTCCAGAGCTTCAAGCTAGAGAGCAATCAGTGGCGTGTGGCTCAGACCTCAAGCCAGTTTGTCAATATCGGCAAGCAGTGGATCTTCGACCCGACGGTCCGCTTCACGCTGACGGCCGATGACTATATGATACTGCACGCTTGGGTCAAGGCCAATAAGCCCGACTACATCAGCGAGAAGTACCCCGACAATGAGGAGTGGTGGTTCTGCGGTAGTGCTTACTACAAGAACTTCAACATCGACGGAGGCAAGAGCGTCGGCGCTCGTCCCGACGAGGAGGGCAAGTCTACCGAGGAGCTATTCAAGCTACGCCTAGAGCGCATCAAGGAGGGTCTCCAGCTCATCCTCAAGGCGCACTATGCGGACAAGCCTGCACAGACCAACGGCATTGACCAGATGTACGTCATCACCACTGGTCTACGGCAAAACTATACCAATAGCACCGTGACCTTCACCTACAAGGGTCTCGGCGGTGGCAACTTCGAGTACGTCTCTGGTCCAGACGCGATCTAACTCAGCGCACTAACTTAAGAAGCTTAGGGGCAGTCGGCTTATCGGTCGGTTGCCCCTATTTCTTTGCCTCACAGCACGTCCCATCATTCGTATCACACTCTCCTTGTATCACTTACGAGTTTCAAAAACGGTTCCTCTCTTGGAACTGAAGAGTTCCACCGTTGGAACCGAAAAGTTCCAAGAGAG
>CAMPUN010000027.1 GCA_946997275.1 uncultured Porphyromonas sp. | reverse complement strand
GCTATGACTGAACTCGTACAGATTAGTGACCAGATCCGGTCGGGTCAACCGCTCCCGCCTCTCGTGCTTGGCTACGGAGAGGAGAGCTACTACATCAATCGCCTAGAGGAGCTGGTCGTCGAGAACTATATCCCTAAGGAGGAGCGCACGACCCAGCTCGTCGTCTACTTCGGCTCCGAGACGACCGCTCCCGAGGTCCTTCAGCAGGCGCAGACTTTCTCCATGTTTGCACCGAAGCGTCTGATCGTCTTGCGCGATGCGCAGGATCTCAAGAAGAGCTCCGTCCTTAAGAAGCCGTACGGCATTGCCGAGCTGATACGCGATGCGACTACCTTTGCCGAGGGCACCACACTCCTTATCCTATATCACGACGCGCTCCCCGCAGCTGCCAAGAAGAATGCGCAGGCGCTCAAGTCGCAGGTGGCGCTCATCGAATCGACACCCGTCAGGCGTGACAACGAACTAAGAGAGGCGATGATTCAGATGGCTAAGGGGCTAGGCTTGGAGCTGGCTCCGCAAGCGATCACGACGCTGATCGAGCGGGTCGGATACGATCTGGAGACGCTCCACTCGGAGCTGCAAAAGCTATCCATACCTGCCAAGGGTGCTGGCGGACTCGTCTCTCGTGCTATGGTGCAGCAGGTGGTGAGCAAGTCGCGTAAGTACGGTCCCTACGACCTGCTCAATGCGGTGCAGCGACGCCGAGATGACGAGGCGCTGCAGATAGCACTCGCCATGGCGGAGGACGAAAAGCGGTACCCCGTTCCCCAGATCATCGCTTCGCTCTACGGCTTCTTTGCCAATCTGATGGTAGCGCACTACCTCCCGTCCAATAGTCAGAAAAACATACAGGAGGCGCTCAACCTGAAGTATGAGTCGATGGCTCGAATGTACCAGTCGGCCATGCGCCTCTACTCCAAGCAGCAGACGCTCAACATCATCTCCGCCATACGCCGTGCCGACGGTGACGCCAAGGGTGCCCACGGGGTCAACGCTTCGGCACGCACTATCTACCTAGACCTCCTGACGCAGATCTTTGCGCTGAAGTACTAAACGAACGCTCCTGCCCGTCAGGAGTATCCCGATAACAGGTTTCCAAGAAGTTCCCAGCTTTGGAAACTTTCCTTTCCACCGTTGGAAAGTTAGATGCGCTGGGGAACTGCCAAGCATGTCAACGACAACTCGCCTGTTGGCTTGACCAGTGATTAGAAGTTGTAGACTAGAGGTGCGAGAGCTACCCGAGAGTGGGTTAGAACCACTTGTCGATCTCCTCGGAGGTGAGCGAGACCATGATGGAGCGCCCGAGCGGGTCGAACTGCGAATTGGGCGTCAGGAAGAGGTCTGAGATGATCTGACTAGGCTGTGCTGCTCGTGCATGGAGTGTGTGACGCACCAGTTCACTGGCTTGGCGGAGCGCTTCGCCAGTGAGGAAGAGCTGCGCTAGGATTTCCGCAGGGGGAAGTGTGGTGTCGGTTTCGTCTTTGTCAACCTGATCAAGGTATTCGCCGAGCGTCTTGGTGATCAAGTCAGCGACGCCGATGGGGCGGAGTGGCTTGGGTACGGAGGTGATGAGGTAGACGTTTTCGTCTGGATCTGCGGAGGCCTCTGCTTGCGGGGTGATCTCAAAGCCGATCTGCTGCAAGCTCTCGACTAACTCGTGATGGGTCGGGTAGAGGTCGCAGGGTAGCGACAGTTCCTCGGCAAAGAGTAGTGGCTGCGCTTGTTCAGGCTCAAGTGTGAGCGTGGCTATCTGCTGCTCGTAGTAGATGCGTAGCAGCGCGCGCTCGATCTGTATGACAGCGAGGCGGTCGCTCATGGTGGTGAAGAGGTAGCGCTCCTGAAAGGTGTAGACCAAGTTAGAGCTATTGGCCACATGCTGAGAGGGACTAGCGGAGACCGTAAAGAGTGGATCCATCGCTGTGGGGGCTGCCTCAGTGGGTTGGCTTTCGGGAAGCGTTGATTCGCCTCGTCTCTGCTGGAAGTCGTCGATAAAGCTTTCCCAATGAGCGGGCGAGCCACTACTCATTGAGGAGAGCGGGTCGAGGGGCTTCTGATCGTCCGTAGAGATAGCTTTAAAGGGATTGTACTCAGGGTCTATCTGTACAGGCGGTGGTTGAAGCGTCGAGTGGCTCTGTCGTGTGGCATCGTAGGCCGGTATCTTGATGAGCTGGTCTGTGCTAAAGGTGATGGAGGGCATAGCGCTGGTGGTGCTGAGCTGCTCTCGTAGTACTACCATGAGGAGCTTGAAGATAGCCTGCTCGTCGAGGAACTTGATCTCGGTCTTGGTCGGATGTATATTGACATCGATGCGACTGGGATCCACCTGGAAGTAGATAAAGTAGTTGGGCTGGCTACCTGGCGCGACGAGGTCCTCAAAGACGTTCATGACAGCACGATGGAAGTAGGGGTGCTTCATATAGCGTCCATTGACAAAGAAGAATTGCTGGGCTCCTCTACGCTTAGCGTCTCGTGGCAAGGTGATGAAGCCCGAGACATTTGCCAAGGGACCCTGGTACTCGATGGGGATGAGCTGCTTGGAGTAGCTCTTGCCTAGGAGGTCTACGATGCGATGCTGGAGGTCGCTCTTGGGGAGGTTGCGTATGAGCTTGCCCTCGGAGTAGAGTGTGAAGGCGATCTCGGGGTAGACCAGAGCTATCCGCTCGAACTGGCGGTAGATGTGTCGTAGCTCTGTCTCGGAGCCTTTGAGGAAGCGCCGCCGTGCGGGGACGTTGTAAAAGAGATTCTTCACCGTGATAGAGGTGCCTACCTCGGCAACGGTGGGAGCGGAGCTGATGACCTCGGAGCCGTTGATCAAGAGCTTGTAACCTATTTCACTGTCGGCTTGTCGTGTGATCAGCTCGATCTGAGCTACTGCCACGATGGAGGCCAGCGCCTCGCCACGGAAGCCCATAGATCGGAGCGTGAAGAGGTCGTCGACGGAGGATATCTTGCTGGTGGCATGTCTCTCGAAGGCCATACGAGCGTCTAGCGGACTCATCCCGACGCCGTCATCGATGACGCGCATGAGCTCTTTGCCGGCATCTTGCAACTCGATGGTTATCTGCGTGGCGTGGGCATCGATAGCGTTTTCGACCAGCTCTTTGAGCATGGAGGCTGGTCGCTGGATCACTTCACCAGCGGCTATCTGATTGGCTATGCTGTCGGGGAGGAGATGTATGATTTCGCTCATAGGATGGAGAAGAGGGGACCCTGTCTATAGTATAGTACCCAGACAATGAAGCCTAAGAGGATGAGCATAAGGATGCAGCGCAGGATGATACCTGAGCGGGCGTAGTTGTCTATCCCTCGGTCTCGCTGCTTCTTGAGATGTCGCGTACCACCGTAGAGGCTCTCGGAGAGGGTGTCACGAAACTCTTCGCCAGAGCCATAGGCTGACTCTACTTGCTTGCCGTCGTCTTTGCTGGTGTCGTCGCTACTTCCTGCTGTATCGGAGCCTTCGGCAGCTTCGAGCTCTCGTCTGATCTGCTCGATGCGTCGCTGGAGTTGCTCCTTCTTAGGATCCCAATAGATGGGTTGGTGGTGGAAGGTGCGCGGTTTTCGCGGTCTAAATATGAGTCCCATGAGTATAGTGGTAAGAGGTGCATGTAGCTCTGCAGCGAGTCTGCGAGAGATGGTACGGAGCTGGAGTCGCTCTCTAGTGGGCGACGAATGTAGACGGAGAGTGGCTCCACGGCTATGGCGGTCGTGTCAGGTGATACCGTCTTCTTAGCTTCAGCTGGCTTAGGCTTTTCGATAGCTTGCTGGTACTCCTTGTAGAAAGCTTGCCATGCGGCTAAGCCGTCGAAGCCTTGGCTCATCTTGCTGTTTTGCCCCTGCAGTGTGGCGAGCGAGTCGGTAGAGGCTGGAGGCGCCGTGCGGTCGGGGATAACATCTTCGGGTGAGAGCGGGCGCTTATCGCCATACCACTCGGCACCGCTCATCTGACGCAGCTCATCGGTGAGGTCTTGGATCGGGTGGATCGTCCCCTCGGCCTTGCCATGCCAGAGAATGTGGTCGAGCTTGTCATCGGTAACGTAGACATCCATCTGCGGGTTCTTAACCTGAGCCAGGGCGTAGTAGTGCTTCGCTTTCTCCTGTATGAGGTAGTAGCGAGACTCAACGTTGGAGCGGTAAAAAGCGTGGTCAAGGGTGCCTTCGCGAAAGTATGCTTGGATCGTATCGGCCTTGACACGATCCTGCTTGACGGTGTCAAGCCAGCGAACGGTCGACGCATTAGGCCAGGCGAAGGCGTGGTCGATCGTATCGTTGGCAAGGTGAGCATAGATGGTGTCGCCCTTGAGCTGAGTCGAGTCGTTCCACAAGATCGGAGAGCCAAAGAGCTTGATGAGCGAGTCCACGGAGAAGTAGTGCACGGAGTCCCCGATGGCCTGTATATCCTTGCGGTAAAGGCGTACGTCGTGGTAACCTTTGGTGTACTTGACCTCTAGCGAGTCGGTAGCACCTGGAGGCGGGGGCAGATTGCGCTTGATCCCCTCCATGATCTCGGCAGACATATATAAGGTATCCTCCTCGGAGTAGTCCATGACGTAGGCTCGTCCTGTGGCGTAGGTATAGCCGTTGGCCTGATCAAGATAGCCGTAGTCACCGAAGTAGGTTGCTTTGTCCTCTTGATTGTCTATCACCACGTCGTAGTAGGCCTGGCAGATCTGTCTCTTCTTGTCGTAGAGTATCGAGTCGCCCGTCATGGTGCCATCGGGGTGGGTGACGAGAGAGCGGTCGAGGAGGATGCTCTGCTCGGTGTCGGTATTGTAAAAGCCGCGATCAGTCTCTATCGTGACCGAGTCTGTCGTCTCAATGATGGTGGGGCTAACGATACGACAGATCGAGGTTTTCGTATTGTAGTGCAGGATGTCTGTGTCGAGGGTGAAGCGGTCATTCTCTAGGTGTACCTGATTCTGAAAGAGCGCCTCGTCAGATCCCGTGTTGTACTCACCGTAGACAGAGGTAAGCGTATTGACCGAGTCGGCGAGGGTGCCGAAGTTGTCGTAGTAAGCGACCTTTTGGTTGCGATCGTAGAAGAGACTCTCGGTAAAGAGTGTCGTAACATTCTTGGTCAATATCACATTGTCGTGGAGCTCCGCCAGGGCAGTCATCCCATCGTAGGTCATCTCTCCAGCGGTGATCGAGATCGAGTCTCCCTCTAGGATCTGCACATGTCCGAAAGCGTCAAAGGAGTTGGTTCCCTCGTTGAGATTGGCACTGTCGCAAGTCATGATCCAGCTACCGTGCCTGAGGCGCACATTGCCTGACAAGATGACAACGTCAGGGAGTATAGCCTGATCGTGGCTGAGTATGTCGGCGTGCTCTAGGATGATGAGGCGCTTGCCACCCACCATCGTAGGGGGAGGCGCTGGAGCCTCTGTGGTATGAGGCGAAGTGTGTAGCCAAGCTGTCCCGCCCCAGAGCGGTAGCCCCACGAAGAGGAGCAGAGCGACTGCTAGTAACCCGCTGAGGGTGAGTAGTAGTCGCCTTGTGGTGCTTGCTTCGCTAGGCTGATGGGACATAGACTCTATAATCTAATGGGCAGAGAAGTGGACTCTCTATTGAAGCGCAGGAGTTACTTCTTGATCCAACCTGGATACCTAAAGTCGCACTGCTGAAAGTCAGGGCTGATGCGTATATAAGTACTCTTCTGGTGCTGGACGATCCACTTGTCTAGCTCCTTCTGCTTCTTATCCTGCAGAGCTAGTTGCTTGACCAGCTGAAAGTCGGTAGCCATATCAGCACGGTGCCCCGCGATACGCTGCTTGAGCTTGAGAAGCACTACCTGCGTATTGCCATTTGCGTCCTGAGAGATAAATGCTGGAGAGACATCGCCCACCTGCATCTTGTCTATCTGGGAGGCGTAGTCTTGCTGTAGCTCAGACATCGTAAAGAGAGCCGTGCCGTAGCGGTCACTCTCGTAGTTTTCGTTGAGGAGGAGGCCATAGTTGTTTTTCGTCTCCTCCACGTTGCTACACAGGACGACGGCATCGTCAAAGGAGGTCTTGCCATTGCGCACTACTACAGCGACAGAGTCCGCCTTACTGACGGCTTGCTGTAGTTTGTCAGGGGCAATGCTCGGCTTGAGGAGTATGTGGCGGAAGTTGATCGTGTTGTCACGCTTCTCAATCAGCTGTACGATATGATAGCCCGTAGCGGTACGTATGATGGGTGATACCTGCTTGGTGTCAGACAGAGCGAAGACAACCTGCGCGAACTCAGGCTCTAGCGAACTACGAGCCACGAAGCCATACTCGCCACCACGTACAGAGGTGCGGGAGTCCTGTGAGTAGAGTCGTGCGATCGTGGAGAAGTCACGGCGCCCAGCGAGGATGTCCTCGGAGTAGCCTCTGAGCTGCTCTTTGATCTTGTCAATAGCTGCTAGCTCTATCTCTGGCGTGATCCTAAGTACCTGCACCTCGACGACATCTGGTATGTAGGGCAAGCTGTCTTGTGGTATCTGAGCATAGTACGAGCGAATCTCTGAGGGCGTGACCGTGACTCCCTGGATGATCTTCTGCTGCATTTGCCGAACGATCTCATTATTGACCGCCATAACGCGCTGTTGCTCACGAATGCTTGAGTAGGGACGATTGAAGTACTCCTCGAGACGCTCACGAGAGCCGACCTGCTGTACGAGGCTCTCCATAAAGTTGTCCACAAATCGGTCTACCTTAGTATTATCTACCGAAATACTATCGATCTTAGCTTGGTTGAGGAAGAGCATCTGAACCGCTAGTTGCTCCGTCAGGTAGCAGTCGGGGTTTCCCTCGAGAGGCATTCCCTGAGAGCGCATGTAGAGCTTTTGGTTTTCTATCTCAGACTTGAGGATAGGCTCATCGCCTACGGTCCATATGACCTCATCAACGATCGATCCTCTAGAGGCTTTGTGCTGTGGCGTCTGTGCCGTCAGGGAGAAACTCGCCAGCAGCGACAAAAGCATGGATAGTATCATCCAGCGTACGGGTGTATAGATAGACATAAGAGTTGTATTGCTAATGTGGTCTTTATTGATTGCAGGAGTAGATGATCATAGCGAGTCGTAGCTCCGCCTCGTTGTAGAAGTCTTCGTACTCGCTGATGAGATCATCCAGAGTACACCCTGGGTGATCCTTTAGATACTCCTTTAGCTCGTCATAACTATCCTCTCCAAGCTCGGAGGTGATGAGGTAGTTGAGCTTTACCTTAGTGCCAGACTTGACGATACGCTCCAGCTCGGTGAGCAGATCGTCCGTGCTGATGGAGTGCGAGATAGCTATATCCTCGAGGATTATCTGACGGTCTAGCTGCTGCACGATAGAGATATGCTGCTTGGTATTGTTGGGTAGCGTGCGGATCTTGTAGTCCTCGGGACGCTCGATCTCATACTCCTCGACATAGTTGCGTATGACTCGGACAAACTCCTCTCCATACTTGTCGGCCTGCTCGACATTAATACCCGAAATGTTCTTAAGCTCAGGTAAGGTAATGGGGTATAGGGTAGACATCTCCTCAAGTGCAGAGTCGGGGAAGATGCCAGCCGTGCCGAGTCCTAGCTTAGTGCTCAGCTTCTTGCGTATATCCCTGAGGATGCTGTAGAGAGCGGGGTCTGTGGAGGCCGTACGTCCACGTCCACTAGATGCAGCGCTATCTACCTCCTCATCATCGTCTAGATCATCGTCGTCATCGTCTAGATCCTCTGCGTCGGGAGCGACAATCTTGAAGGAGGTCGGCTTCTTGATAAACTTCTTACCACTCGGTGTGACACTCAAGATGCCATAGGTCTCTGTACTCTCCGTGAGGTACTGTAGCACCAATGCACGCTCTATGACTAGCTCCCAGATCTCTCTTGAGTAGTCTTCGCCTATGCCGTAGGACTTCAGCTTGTCATGATGAAAGTCCTCAATAGGGGCAGTATCGCAACCTAGTATCACGTCGATGACGTGGTCCTTCTTAAACTGTTCTTTGAGCTCCAAGACCGTTTGGAGCAGTTGTTTCAAAAGCTCTTTAGCCTCCATCGTTTGTCTGTTTTTTGCACAATTGTCACACGCTCCACAGTTCTCCTGATCATATCTCTCTCCGAAATAATAGAGCAGATATGCCCGTCGACACATGGGCGTGAGTGCAAAGGTAGAAGTTTTTGCGAGTAATTGCTTACCTATCTCCTGCTCGGCGATAGGTTTTCCTTGCATGAAGTTCTCCAGTTTCTGTATATCTTTCTCATTATAAAAGGCTAAGCAGTATCCCTCGCCACCATCACGACCTGCACGTCCTGTCTCCTGATAGTAGCCCTCGAGGCTCTTAGGCATGTCGTAGTGTATGACGTAGCGCACGTCGGGCTTGTCGATACCCATGCCAAAGGCTATCGTGGCGACGATCACACGGCACTCCTCGCTCAGGAAGGCGTCCTGGTTTGCCGAGCGCTCCTTAGCGTCCAGTCCCGCATGGTAGGGGAGAGCCTTGATGCCGTTCATCTGAAGTAGCTTGGAGAGGTTCATCACCTTCTCACGGCTCATGCAGTAGATGATACCGCTCTTGTTAGGTCTCTTGCGGATAAATCGGATGATGCGCGCATTGACATCTTCGCCCTTCTCCTCGACGCTGTAGTAGAGGTTAGGACGGTTGAAGCTAGACTTAAAGATCCGGCCATCGAGGATGCCTAGATTCTTGCGAATGTCGTGCTCTACCTTAGGCGTAGCCGTCGCTGTGAGTGCGATGATCGGTCTGCGTCCTATCTCATCGATCACGGGGCGTATCTTGCGGTACTCAGGGCGAAAGTCATGCCCCCACTCGGAGATACAGTGCGCCTCATCGATCGCAAAGAAAGAGATCTTGACCTGACGGAAGAACTCTATGTTCTCAGCCTTGCCGAGCGACTCGGGAGCTACATAGAGTAGCTTCGTCTCACCAGCAGAGACATCGTGATAAACTTGATCGAGTTGTGCTTTATTGAGCGAAGAGTTCAGCACGTGTGCTATATCGTTAGATCCAGTCGTCTCTCGCAGGGCATCGACCTGATTCTTCATCAGAGCAATCAG
>CAMPUN010000026.1 GCA_946997275.1 uncultured Porphyromonas sp. | reverse complement strand
CTGATGCGAGACATCTTGCAGAGCATTGCCACGATCCCCGACAGCCTCGAGCGGGTTGTCTACATACAGCAGATGTCCCAGATGTATGGCGTGGCGGAGGATCTACTCTTGCAGCAGATCAAGCAGGAGCGCTTTAGCCGTGGACGAGTTTATCAGTATGCTCCGCCAGAGGCTGCGACACCTAAGGAGAGTGCTCCCGAGGAGACCCCGCAGGAGGTTTCACCTCTAGACGCACCGATGAGCAACGAAGCACTGGACTTGATCCGTCTAGTGGTGCGCTACGGGGAGCGTATGCTCAAGATCTCCGTGCAGGACGAGGCAGACGAAGGGGCAGAGCCGACGGTGATACAGGTCTCTGTGGCCAACTTTGTCTACCAAGAGCTCAAGCAGGATGATATAGTCATCGAGCACCCGCTGGTCAAGCGCATTCTCAACGATAGTAATAAGATGATGCTGGAGGAGCTCGACGTGTCGGGTGGCGAGTCGGAGCGTACGTGTGGCTCCTTCCTCTGCAACTCGGAGATCCCGCAGGTGGCAGCACTGGCGGTGGATCTCTACGCGACTCCCTACCGGCTCTCTCGCAAGGCTCGCGAAGAGCTACAGATGCCCGATGATGAGAATGAGAAAGTTCCTGATGAGTGGGTGCAGGAGATGACCTTTAAGGTGCTATACACCTACAAGCTAGCGTACGCCGAGGAGCGCTGTCAGCAGATTTCGCAGCAGATACAGACGCTACAGCAGGAGCACCCAGAGGCAGACTACGAGAGCTATCAGCCACTCCTTCAGGAGCTGTCTACATGGCAGGAGATACGTAAGATGCTGGGACAGTTTAGCGGTCAGCGAGTGGTCATTTCGTGAGATAAAGAAGAGAGTCTTCGCTAACCCTTTTACCAAATCTAAAGAAGAAAGTGCCGTCATGCAGTTTGCCGATATATATGGATACCAAGCCCTCAAGCAACAGTTCGCACATTTGACCCACTCAGGACAGATGCCCCATGCGGTACTCCTAGAGATTCAGGAGGGCTACCCGGGGCTGCACCTAGCGTGGGCGTGGGCGCAGTACATCCAGTGCCAGTCGCCTACGGACGAGGACTCCTGTGGTGCGTGCGCCTCCTGCAAGAAGGTCGCAGCCATCGCTCATCCCGATGTCATCTTCGTCTATCCCGTAGTCAAAGCGGCACAAGACGAGATCCCTACGGAGCGATACTTCGATGAGTGGCGCACCTTCCTCGAGCGGTCGCCCTACATTACCGATCAGGACTGGCTCGAAGTACTGGAGGCGGGCAATAGTCAGCCGGTTATCTATGTAAATGAGATCAATAGTCTCCTGTCACGTCTCTCTGTCACGACCACCGAAGGAGGCTGGCGCACAATCATTATCTACCAGCCAGAGCGTATGAATGATGCGGCGGCCAATAAACTTCTCAAGTCACTCGAAGAGCCTCCCGCCGAGACGCTCTTTATCCTTGTGTCGGCACATTCGGATCGCCTCCTAGACACGATCCTGAGCCGTGTGCAGCGCTTCGAGCTGCCCCCGATGACGGAGGCGGAGATGAGAGAGGCGCTGACCGCTCTGCATCCTGAGCTGGCGACTGACGCCCTGGAGGCGATGATTCCTCTAGTGGACGGTAACCTGAGTGATGCGCTACGGCTACTCGACAGCTCCGCTTCGCAAGACAAACTACAGGAACTAGCGCAGCAGTGGTACGATGCGACATTACGAGCCGACATCCTGCGTCTGAAGCTTCTCAGTGAGGAGGTGGACAAGATGGGACGCGAGGGAGCGGTTGCTTTCCTCAAACTACTGATGCAGCAGGTGGGTCAGCAGTGGCACCGTGCGCTCCGTGGCGAAGCTCGTGTGGGAGAGCTGCGAGTCAACAACAAGGCGATGGGTGCCTGCTATAGGCTCCTCGAGGAGGCGATGCGAGAGATCCGTGGCAATGTGCTGACGAAGATGGTGCTCTTCGACACGTTCCTGCGAATGCTGCTTGCTTTGCGCAACTAAGACCAGTAAAGATGTCAGAGCAGACGCTACGCCATCAGGGACTAGACCTCTTACGGCTCCTCTCAGTCGTGATGGTGATCGGCATCCACACGGCGGGAGGTTACTTTATGGGAGATGCTTCGCTGGCAGAGCGTTGGCAAGCTGCCCCATGGTATGTGCTTTCGGTGGGAGCGGTGCCACTCTTTGTGATGATGAGCGGAGCCTTCATGCTGTCGTCCGAGAGACAGATCGGGAGCTTGGCACACTTCTACAAGCGTAAGGTAGGGCGCAAGATACTCTTGCCACTAGTTGTTTGGTCTGTGGGCTACTACTTCTGGCACTGTGCGAAGGAGCAGGCGTGGCTCGCCTTCCAGTGGTATCACTTGTGGTATCTCGTGATGCTGGCGGGGCTCTACGTAGTCACTCCTATGCTGCGCTGGCTCTGCGAGCGGATCGAGCGTAGCGATAGTCCTACCTATGGTGGCAATCGTGGACTACTTATCTTAACGCTCGGGAGCTATCTCGTGGCGCTTACGGTAGATGTTTACTACCGCTCGTACGGCGTTCGTCAAGTTTGCTTGCTCTGGTGGGTACAGTACCTTCCTTACTTCCTTGCGGGGCATTTGCTCGCTCGCACCTTTGATCGGTTGCCTGGTAGGGGCTGGCTCTTGATCCTATTCATCGGGAGTCTGCTACTACACGGAGCGCTGCTCATTTACGTACCTTACCAACTATTAGAGCGGGTGGGCGTCAACTTCCAGCCACTGGTCGTCCTCAAGGTTCTCTCGCTCTTCGCCCTCTGCTACAGCTGGTGCCCCAAGTCACGGCTCCTCGTCACGGCAAGTATGCTCTATCCTTATGTGATGGGGATTTACTTAGTTCATTTTGCGGTGCTACAGGTGGTCTTCAAGCTGTCCGAGCTATTCCTTCCAGCATTGTCCGCTTGCCCAGTCGTAAGCCTCCCCCTGCGCATCCTGCTCATTGCGCTCATCTCGCTAGGGGTCACCGCATTGATGCGCAAGGTACCCTTACTGCGACAGCTTGTTTAGAGGAAAAGCCTTCACAAGAAGGCAATGATTTCGTATCTTTGCGAAGTAACCAATCAATAGAGCAAACCGAATATACATATGTTTAGTGGAATAGTAGAAGGCATGGCGCAGGTGCGCCGCCTAACCCGCGAAGGAAGCAACCTGCACATCACACTCGCTTGTAGCTTTGCCGCAGAGCTACAGATAGATCAGAGCATCGCACACAATGGTGTCTGTCTCACCGTCGTCTCTCTCGAGGAGGGCGGCTACACGGTGACAGCCGTCCAGGAGACGCTGGATCGCAGTAATCTGGGACTCCTACAGGTGGGCGACTATGTCAATGTGGAGCGTAGCATGATGCTCGGAGGTCGTCTGGACGGTCACATCGTGCAGGGACATGTGGATCAGACGGCTCGCTGTACGGCCATTCGTGAGATGGACGGAAGCCACTATTTTACCTTCGCCTATGAGGTGGATCGTGAGATGATGCGCCAGGGCTATATGACGGTCGAGAAAGGCTCCGTGACGGTCAACGGCGTGAGCCTCACCGTTTGCAATTCGCAGGAAAACTCATTCGAGGTGGCAATCATCCCTTATACCCTAGAGCATACCAACTTCAAGTACTTTAAGGAGGGGAGCGTGGTCAACCTCGAGTTTGACATCTTGGGCAAATACATTGCTCGTCTTCGCTCCTTCGACTAAACCACTGTAGCTATGAAAGCAGAAGACTTATATGCTCTCTATCGGGAGCGACAGAGCGATCGTAGATTTGCCGACCGTCCCGTACCGCAGGACGTGCTGGAGCGTATCCTGCACAACGCTATGCTGGCACCCTCAGCGACCAATCAGCAACCCTGGAGTATCGTAGCGGTCTCCGAGCCAGAGGCTGTGCAGCGTGTGGGGCAGGCGGTCATCAAGGGGGTGACTAATATGAATAAGTTCGCACTAGAAGCACCCGCTCACCTACTCATCGTGGCAGAGCGGGGACGCTGGATAGCGCGTATGGGGAGCCGCGTGATGGGTGTGGACTACCGCCCCATAGATCTAGGCATCCTCGTGGCGCACATCGTCCTGGCCGCACAGGCGGAGGGAGTCGGGAGCTGCATTCTAGGCTGGATCAATGACACTGCTCTGCGCAAGGAACTCGGCATCCCCACCAACCGTCAGGTAGTCCTAGACATCCTCCTCGGCTATTCGGAGCAACCGACTCGTGAGAAGAAGCGCAAGCGTCCCGACGAGGTCATCCACTGGAACCAGTGGTGACCGCTTTGTAGAGCACTTTGGGGTCAAAAGGTCATCGTTACTAGGTCGCTGCCTCATTAAGTAGACGGTGCAAAGATAATAAGAGGAGCCCTAGAGACTGAACTCAGGGGCATTCAACGTCGGCCTGTAATCTGCAAGCGTCTCAACAGCCCCTTGCGAAGAGCAAAACTGCAGACTCTCTCCAAATATGTGGGGACACTTGCTGTGAAACTTGGAGTTGGTCTACGTGAGGAGTTTTTACTAACTTGCGCTGTCTAAGGGCGTTCAACTTCCAACGAAAAAAGTACTCACCAATAAATATCAATCTATGAAATACAAACTACCCGCTATCTTTGGGCTTATGTTGATGTGCTTGATGTCACTATCAGCTATCGCTCAAACACCTACAGTAGAAGTGACTGAGCCAGGAACAGGCGAATCGCTCTTCGCCCAGCATAGTGATGCGACAGAGCTAATTGTCAAGGGGCATATCAACCACCTAGACCTAATGGCTCTGAGAGCCAGTTGCCGAAGCCTAGAGAGCCTAGATCTATCTGACACATCTATTGATGAGTATTCAGATGAGATTAGCTATGAGGACTATCCCGCTAATGAGTTAACTGCAGCTCTAGCTCAGTACAAAAGCCTTAAGTCTCTGACGCTGCCCAGCACGCTACAATCGATTGCCAATAAGGCTCTCTACAAATGCTCTTCACTACAAACGATCACTGTCCCAGGGGCACAAATGCCCAAGGTGGGTGGTACTTACTTTGTAGAGAGTAAGCGAATGGAGGAGATAACACTGTGTGTACCAGCAGAACTCCTGCAGAGCTATAAGGATAGCAAGGTAAAGGCCTGGCAGTTTAAGACGATTACTGCCATTGCTCCCAAGAACCCATATGCTCAAGTCTCTTTTGATGACATCTATGGGCCTAACTACGTCCCATTCTCAAAGGAAAAGAAAGATCTGCGAGCTGCGATCTATCAAGCTTACTTTACCAACAACTCGAGTGAGATAGTAAACTCCATCGAAATGGAGTACTGGTACGATGATGAGGAGACAAGACGCACAGTCAGCCTCAATGAGGTACAGCTCTTGCCTGGCAAAGAGACTCCTGATGGTCAAGGGACGATAATACTCGAAGCTCCCGAAGATACTTACACCCACCTACTTCATCTACGTCCTAGTAAAGTCAATGGAGTCGCAGTGGATCATATGCAGACGACACATAAGCCTATAAGAGTCTACGAATTAGTCGATGACTTCCGCTTTAACGAGCATATCATAGAGCTATACTATGATCCTGCAGATGAAAAAGGACAAGCCAAGTATACCAATCTAGTCAATGCGCTTTCGACGATCATTCATGACACGCGCAAAAGCAACAAGTTTTCTCGAGAGCGCTTCTGCCTAGTTACCATCACAGGTCAAATGAAGGAGGGTGGCTTTGTTCCATCGGTCCCCGACATGAAGACTCAAGCAGAGACTTTTCGAGTAGACTCACTTCCTCTCTTCACTTACGATCGGGATCTATTGACACCTTACGGTACACTCAATAACTACCTGCAACTAGCCGACCTCTCCATCTACACGCCTGCTCTGCGTATCGGCGAGGTAGAGGATATACACCAGTATCTCTTCTCTAGGAGTTACAACTACCCAGCACTATGTCGTATGGAGACTCCCCGTGTGGAGCTAGACCCTAAGACTCAAAAGTTTCAGATCGTCACTGCTGGACGTATCAACCCTAACGTCGATCTCTCACACCCACTGAAGCTGACTTACTACTTAATAGAAAACACGGCTCTCCCTGAGGCTTACTCAGACGAAATGGAGCAGATAGCTAAGGGTGCGACCTATGGTAAGCTCGTACAGCTACTATCTCCAGTGGATGGATTCCCTCTAGAGGTGAGTGACGCTCGCTCATTCAAGCATCAGACGGAGCCACTAGAGATTCAAGGCTATGAGCCCAATAAGTACCGTCTCGTAGCTATCGTGCACAGTAGTGAGGATCCTCATGTCTATGCTCGCTCTGTCTTAGAGAGTTACTCCATACCTCTAGACAAGGATCATGTTTCTATACTGAGCGTAGATCCCATCCTATCACCAGCACCTCAGCTTAGACTAGATTCTGAGGGTAGGATATGCTCCGACTCTCCAGAGTGGACAGTCGTTAATTTATGCACTTTAGAGGGCTCCTCGCTTGCATCCGATTTAGCCCTTCCTGCAGGATGCTATATCGTTTCTCTTCGCAATACCCATGGTGAGACCCTACACCTGAAGTATATCATCAACAAGTAAATAACCTATGCACTACATTTACAAGCTATCCCGCATTGCTATCATAGCACTGCTTCTGACTTACACACCTATCCTTTTCGGACAGACTATCACGATGAAGTCTATCCAGGCTGAGGGAGAGATAAGCCTATCTCTTGCTACGCATAGTGACAATAGTACTGTGACTATCGACTGGGGTGATGGTAATAAAAAAGACTATACTCTAGGTAAGGTGGAGACAGAATGTAAAGGCCCTGCTACGAAGCAAACAATCACCATAACGGGTGATATCGCTAAGCTCAACTGTATGGCTAGCAAGCTTATAGAGCTTGATGTCACAAAGTGCCCTAATCTATGGGTGCTACAAGCCGCATACAATAATATTGGAGCACTAGATCTCTCTGCAAGCAAAGCCTTAGGTAATCTAGAAGTCTTTGGAAACATGATCAAGGAGCTAGATGTAAGTGCCTGTACAGAGTTAGAGCGTCTTGTCTGTTCGGGGAATTATCTATCCAACCTAAACGTCTCGTCATGCAAGAAGCTGAAGTATTTTGACTGTACTCGTATGGCCAGGATCACTAGTCTAGACCTTACGCAGAATCAGAATCTAACCAATCTGCTAATCAATGAGTGTAGTATATCAGAGCTAAAGCTACCCCAAGGCAATGTGCCTCTTGAGGAGTTTTGGTGCCACAAGAACAAGATATCGTCTCTGGACCTATCCTCTTATACAGGTCTCAAGGAGTTGAACTGTAGCGACAACCCACTGACATCGCTCACCGTCAATGCCCCAGAGATGAATCAGCTCATGGTGATGAATACTCAGTTGAAGGACGTTGCTTTCCTATCCTCGATGCCAAAGCTCACCTACCTCATGCTAACGGGTAATGCCGGGCTTACCTCGGTGACGCTCTCTAAAAACAGTCAGCTTACAGACCTAGGGCTCTCAAAGTGCTCTCTGAGCAAGCTGGACCTATCAGCTCAAAAGGTCCTAAAAAACCTATGGGCTGAGGGCAACCAACTGACTGCGGTAGATCTCTCCTCTTGCGAGAAACTAGAAAGTGTCAAGCTTAAGGGCAATCAGATTTCGCAAATCACCTTCCCTGCAAAGTCTAGTATTACAACCCTAGCCCTGCCTGAGAATGCACTCGTTGACATCTCTCTCAAAGGACTAAACGAACTCCAATCTTTAGATCTTGGTAAAAACCAGCTTACAAAGATTGACCTCTCCAGCTGTCCAAAGCTGAAAGTACTCAACCTAGGGAGTAATCAGATCCATACGCTAGACCTACAGCACACGCCCCAATTGAAGATGCTCGGAGTGGTAGGTAACGGTATGTCTGCGGAGCAGCTAGACAAGATATATGAGGCCCTTCCCGAGCTAGATGAGCCTAGTGCTAAAGTCAATCTCTACAACGGAACGAAAAAAGACACAGAGGCACTCTCTAGTACTACCGATATCGCTGTGGAGCGTAACTGGAAGCCCTTTGTCCTAGGCGATGGCTCGTGGAGAGGAGTATTAGATATAGAGCCTCTACAACTGCGCATCGCTCAGCAGAAGGAGCGAGTGACACTGTATCCCTCAGCCAGTGGGCATCCTCTACGTGTATCGCTATACAGTTCAGATGGTATGCTACACCAGAGTGAGCAGATTGTGGATGATCCTATGATTATCTACCTACCTGCACCAGGCTCCTACGTGCTACTCATAGAGGATTGTGTTACAAGCGAAACGCAAACAGAGTTGCTACTTAACTAATCATACCCTGTAACTTTCGCTAGGCTGAGGTTTAGCGAAAGTTACCCTTCCTCCTTTACGACTGAGCTTTTGCACTAGGCTACTTCCTACGAAACGCATAAGTTAGCTCGTGGAGGATTTGCTTTTGTCAAAATAATTCCGTTACTTTGCAGTCTGATTGCAGACCCACACCATGATGATGCTAATGGATGGGCTGTGTCATCTCAGAAACATCGTAGAAGTATAAAAGAAATACCACACCGTCATGTCTAAGATATGTCAGATCACCGGTAAGAAGGCTATGGTGGGAAACAATGTATCCCACTCAAAGCGTCGCACGAAGCGCACCTTTGACGTTAACCTCTTCCGCAAGAAGTTTTATTGGCCAGAGGAGGATCGTTGGATCTCTCTAAAGGTTTCAGCAGCTGGGCTTCGGCTCATCAACCGCGTAGGGCTCAACGAGGCTCTGCGTCGCGCTAGCGATGCTGGCTACCTAAGCATCAAGAGCAAATAAACCACTCACTCCCTAATTACACTGATTTACTATGTCTAAGAAAGGTAAAGGCGATCGAGTACAGGTGATACTCGAGTGCACAGAGCACAAAGAGAGTGGCATGCCAGGCACCTCTCGCTACGTCACCACAAAGAATAGAAAGAATACGACACAGCGTCTAGAGCTTAAGAAGTACAATCCTATCCTCAAGCGCTACACGCTACATCGTGAGATTAAATAATCATCTCTCCCCTTCACTAACTAAATAAGAACTAAGTACAATGGCTAAAAAATCGGTCGCAACCTTTAGAACGGGCGATGGTCGCTCATACTCGAAGGTTATCAAGATGGTCAAGTCGCCTAAGACTGGTGCTTATACCTTCCAAGAGGAGATGGTACCAAATGACCACGTACAGGACTTCCTCAAGAAGTAATCTGAACAAGCTTATATAGAGACGCTACCATAGAGGCGGGGGGCTACAGAAGCGCACCCGCTCTGCTCGGTGAGCGTACACCATACGGAGAGCATCGATACGACGTCGTATCGATGCTCTCCGTATGGTGTACGCTCACCGAGCAGAGCGGGTGCGCTTCTGTAGCCCCCCGCCTCTATGGTAGCGTCTCTATATAAGCTTGTTCAGATTACTTCTTGAGGAAGTCCTGTACGTGGTCATTTGGTACCATCTCCTCT
>CAMPUN010000025.1 GCA_946997275.1 uncultured Porphyromonas sp. | reverse complement strand
TGCTCCTTGAGGCAGATATTCTGCTCCTTGTCGCTACGTGTCTCGACAGCGTAGATGCTACCAGCGTATGAACCTGGCTCAGAAGTCTTCTTCTCAGGCAGAGAGCTCATTAGATTCTTCATCGCATCGCCCCGGAGGTTGTTATTCTGGACATAAACCTCTCCCAGTGCGGGAAGTTCGGGGAACGTTAGCGTTGAGAACTTATTCTCAGAAAGGTCTAGATAGCGAAGAGAACTACATCCCTCCAGCTTCACCTCTGTGAGCTGGTTTCTGCCAGCACTGAGTGTAGATAGGCTGGCAAATCCTGCGACATCTAGTGTCGTGAGCTGGTTACCATCTACATATATATCCTGCAGTCTGAGCTTACCACCAGATAGGTCTGCAGAGGTTAGACGGTTGTCACTGAGGACGACACTATTGAGCCTTGGGCAGTTCTCAATAGAGAAGTTGGTAAGCTTGTTATATCTTAGGTTGATATCTTTCAGACTTCTCATATCCTTGAGGTGCATCTCCTCTAGCTGGTTGCCGTTGAGGCTGAGGTGAGCTAGCTTAGGACAAGCCGTGAAGTCAACCGCTGTAAGCTTATTCTCACTCAAGTCAATCTCCTTGAGAACGGGATTCTCACCAAAGGAAACCTTAGTGAGTTCACCCTTGTGCAAGTCTAGATCCTCAAGAGCTGTAAGACCTGTAAGATTTATCTCTGCAAGGCTAGTCGTCTTAGCACTGAGCTTCTTGAGGGACGTACAGCCTGCTAGGTTAATTGAGACGAGAGGATTCATAGAGACAGATAGACTCTCGAGCCCTTTAGTCTTAGACAAGTCTAGAGTCTTGAAGCCATTGGCAGAGAGGTCTAGCGACTTACAGGCGACTCCATTTAGATCAATCTCCGTCAGCTGATTGATAGGTAGAGAGATAATCTCTAGCTTAGGAGCTGCTGTCAGGTTGATGCTCTTAATCTTGTTACCATCAGCTCTAATCTCCTTCAGATTGACACAGCCATCAAGCTTCACCGTGTTGATGTTTGATGAGGTACAGTTCAGGTACTCTAGAGCTGACAGTCCAGTAAGGTCTAGGAAGTCTATGATATTGGTACCACAGATTAGTGTCTTGAGGTGGACGCAGTTGTCAAACTTAAGCGACTTCACCTGAGACATCGTAATCTCAAGCGAGTAGAGATCACCTGTAAGGATGATAGGCTTCTCAGTGATTTCATAGGCAATCTTGCCCTCGACCTCTACTGGCTTAGCACCTTTTACGTCAATGCCCTGACCAGTTCCATCGGGACCTTGGAAGATGATGTTCATTCGGTCTCCGACGTTTAGTGCCGTGGTAATGGTGACTGAACTAGTGACAGGTGCTGGGTCCTGAGCCAAAGCTCTAGGTGCCGTGAGTCCTAACACGCCCAAGAGCGTGAGGAGAAGGAGTAGTTTTGATTTCATAATCCTTATATAGTTAGTTAGTATTGTCTAGGGGAATTAGCTCTGCAGAGGCACCCGTCCTATGGAGATCTGAACCAGGGAGTCCGAGCGTCTCTACAGTGCTATGCGCTTAGTCAACAAGCACCTTAGTAGCTTGCGTACCGTAGGTAACCATATAGAGACCAGCAGGCAGTGTGAGCTGAGTCTCTAGTGCAGAGGTCGTGTAGACGACCTGACCATCGAGTGTATAGATAGCGATGGGAGCTACCTCAGGAGCTACGATAGAGAGGCGACCACCAGCTACGCTGATCTGTAGAGGCGACACTGGCTGGACGAGCTCATTGCCTACCGGATAGATCTGGTAGAATAAGCCCCAAACTACGTGATCCTCGTAAGCCTTTCTACTTTCTGCAGGCACCTCTAGGACGACCTTACTGTAGAAGTCCTCACCCATATTGTAGTATTGGCCGTCATTGTTCTTCCCAACTGTTGGAGGGGTAGTAGCAAGTATCTGTAGCGTGCCACCAACCTTCTCCATGGCCTCATTGCCAGAGAATGCTAGGTTCTCAACCAGAGTGACGTTTTTGCCAAGAGTAATCTTTGTAAGCTTCTTACAATCACTGATGCAGTAAGGAGGTATCACACGGACCTTCTCAGGGATCGTGATCTCCTTGAGAGAGTACATCTCAGAGAAGGCTGCGCGCCCTACACTCTCGATGGATTCTGGGAACTTGATTGACGCAGTCCAGCTACAGCCCAAGAAAGCATAAGGCTCCACGATCTTGATGCCTTCAGGGATGGTAACAGCGTTAGTACCCTTAAAGAGGCATGTGTGGAGAGAGTTCTTGACCTTGTTGATAAGGAGCTTACCCTCATTGACGCCATCAGACTTAACCTCAAAGACGGTGTTACCCTCAGCGAGCTTAAAGGCATCATACTTCTTAAGCTGGTAAAATGCTCCAGGAGCGATCTCCTTGACAGAGGCTGGGATGGTCATCTCCTCAAGCGCCTCACAACCGTAAAAGGCGTCCTCACCTATCTTCTCCAAGCCCTCGTTGAGAACGATTTTCCTTAGATAGGAACAGTCATAGAATGCATTGTCTGCTATTTCCTTCACCGTGTTGGGCAGCGTTACTGTAGTAGTACTTTTACGTTGCATAGGACAGAGATAGAGTATCGTCTGTGCCTTATTGTATAGGACGCCATCCTTTTCGGAGAGGATAGGATTCTCTGCATTGACTTCGATAGAGCTGATATTCGTACAGCCAAGGAATGGATTCTCTCCCATCTCCTTGAGTCCCTTACCAATGCGGATCTTAGTCAAACTACTACAGAGTAGGAAAACATTGTCTCCCATCTTTTCAATCTGATCTGGGATGTCGGCAACCACCATATCAGTCATGGAGAAAGCTCTATCCTTAAGCTCCTTACAAGTCGCAGGGAGCTTGATTGAGCTGACGTTGTTGAATGCAAACGCAGCTTCTCCGACAGCAACAACAGTGCAGGGGATTAGATCCTTATCATCCTTGACGTTGAGGATCTCAGGGACCACAACGCTCTCGCCATAGATGCCAGGCTTACGCTCAGCGACATTTTGAGCTGGTGCGATCTCGACGATCTTCTTGTCCTTGTCTACATAGCGAACATTGAACTCTTCCTTGGTCTTGAAGATAGGACGCGTGTCTCTCTTGAGATTTTGCGACATCAGCTGTCGATCCTTCTTGACCATGTAGGAGGGTTCCTTCACTCCCCCATCGCCACGATTGGAGAGATCGACTGTTTGGGCTGAAGCTTGGAGCGATAGTCCGCACATAGCAACAATTAGCCCTGCGGTAGTTAGTAGTTTTCTGATCATATAATGTTCTTTGTTAGTACTATCAAAGTTCTATCTGCGTGATTTCCAAATCCGTACAGATCGTTTGATGCTGGCGACTAACCGTCAGTCCTCAAAAGCGGTGGCAAGTTACGAAAAAACGACCACATAACAAGTCAAAACTTCGATGCGTCGCTTGAAAAACTTGTAGTTGGACCACAGGGGTACAGGCTCTCGGGACGCAGAGCTACACGTTTTACGGATAGTGTCTCACGACTTGTCATATACATATTATTAACAGAGGAGGCTCTGTCGCTAGTGACAGGGCCTCCTCTCGTGTTGGACTGTAGGATTAGCTACAGCTTATATAGCTAGCGGCGGATGATGAGACGACGTGTCTCATTGCCTACCTGTAGTAGATAGGTACCCTCCTGTAGCTGTGTCAGGTTGATGCGTAGCGTGTCGCTAGCAGCCTCTGCCTGATAGATGAGCTGACCCTGCAGCGTGTAGATAGCTACGGTCGCTCCTGCGGGGATACCCTCGATGAGGACGTAGTCACGTGCTGGATTAGGATAGAGACGTAGCTGCTGTGCCACGACGCTCTCGACACCTGTATGGTTTACAAAGGTTGCTACAACCTCCGTATCCTTCGTCATCGTAAAGCTCTTGGTCTCCGTGATATCTTCATCATTAGCCATAAGCTTTGTAAGCTCGCAATGGTCGTTGGGGCGCACCTCGATATGTATCGTGGTACCCTCAGGTATAGCATCGGGATTAAGAGCCTCCTTGAGGTTGATCGAGCCATACTTATTGTCATTGCTCTTGAGTGTCACCTTATAGGTCTTGAGCTTGCCAAAGACAGCCTTGACCGTGGTGGCAGATTTAACTCTAAAAGTCTTTGTAGCGAGGATATTCTGGCCATTAGCCTCGAGGGAGATCAGGGTGTTGCCCTCCTCGGGCTCGGCCTCGACACTCAGCAGCGTGCCTTCTAGCACTGCATTGAGGTCGGCAGCTCCCTTGATGTTTAGCTTACCAGGCCCCTGGACATCCTGAGTGACTGGATAAGAGCCCTTCTTGCAGGTTACCATAATAATGGGATCCTCAAGGATTGGTATGCGCTCCTTACGACCCTCCTCGGGGACCTCGAAGAAGCTCATCGTCAACTTGAACTCATTGCCACCCACGACAGCAATCTTCTTCAGTAGCTCTGGCAGCTCTGGTGTGAGCACAATATCGTCGCCTACTGAGATAGTGATGGGTGTCAGCTCTTTCGTATAAACCTGTTCGACACCATACTCTAGGATGTAGCGGTACATCACCTTATGCTCGGGTGCTACGGTACCTACATACTTGACACGAATCGGTGAGAATAGACCCGAGCCTCTCTCGGCCTCCATAGGCTCAGTCTTAGAGGCAGGCTCGATGACGATAGCTGGATCGATGACCGTCGATGGCTGGACGGTTACGTCCGGGAGGTTGAAGTAGTGCATCTTGCCCATATCCTCTGTCTGATAAGCGACACGGAGAGAGACCGTACCCTCTGCGTAGGGACAGCGCTCAGCGTTGAAGGTAACCTCTTGCGTCTCTCCAACCTGGACGGCAGGTAGGATGTCGGAGTAGGCACGCCACTTGCCACCCTCAGGCTTGAGCTCGAGGTAGAGCGGTCTGAAGAACTCACCGCGACCCGTGTTCTTGACCTTGAGTGAGATGGTACTCTTCTCATAAGCGTTGAGCCTAGTCTGAGCGCTACCCTCTACCATCTCAAGCTGAGCGAAGGGGTGTGTCAGGTCCTCCTTGACCTTCCAGCCTAGGACGCCCTTCGCAATAGTAAAGGTGTGACGACCCTTACCGTTCTCATTGTTGCCCTCGCGCACATCCATAGCGCAAGGTCTCCATACCTTCTTACCATCGGGCAGGGTGACCTCATAGACTAGGAAGAAGTCCCAGGTGCCCTCAGTGATATACTTAGTAATATCTAGCTCGAACTGGAACTCAGAGACGAGGTCATAAATTCCGTCCAAAAGTTTAGGCTTGGCGTACTTGTCCATATAGACTGTATCAGTCGTGCCAAGCTTGACCGCAGCGATGGTCGTAAGGCCGTAGTAAGTGTACTCAGCTTCGCCGTCTTCATTCTGCACGGGAGCGTCACTCATCCAGACAGAGTAGTTGGCATCTGCTATCTGCACCCCAGTACCCGTAGCCCGTAGGTGCATAGTGAACTTGCGCGTGGTCAGGAGAGGTAGCTCGGTATCCTTAGAAGTACCATCACGATCAGGCGTAATGCCTATGACGGCACCCTGCTCCATGCTGAAGCCTCCTCCGAAGCCACCACCGATACCAAGCTCGTCGGGTGCTAGGAAGTTGAGGTTGAAGTATCCGTTAGCTTCACCGCTCCAGCCCCAGTTGATGTGATAAAGTCCCTCATCGTTGTAGCCATCGCAGACAAATGCGTGTCCTCCGCCGGTGCCCGTGCCACAATAAACGACAGGGCGCTGGGCAGCTAGCTCAGCACGCATCATCTTGTTCCACTCGGGCTGTGTGTAGTTGACACGTCTTTTGAAAGTAACCTGCTTGTCATAGCGGAAGTAATTTCGGAGAGCTGTGACGATCCTTGGAGCGAAGCTCCCGCTAGCTACTGCATCATAGTCCGTCTCGATAGCGACACCTGCGTGATAACAGAGCGTACCGAGGGCGTCCTTCTGTGCGTCAGTGGCGGACTTTGGATCTTCAAATGCAGCTGGCATGTTCACCCAGTCGTAGGTCGTCTCGCCAAAGTTGACCTTATGTCTGCGTGTCTTGTATGGCTCTTTGTACTCTTTCTCACCATTACCCTTGTTAGGCCACTGGTAGTAGCGCATCACCTGAGCGTAGGCAGTAGCGACGCAACCCACAGGCATGTGCTTACCCTCGCCATATTCTGGCGTCTTTGAGTTCCATGGCTCAGACTGATTCCACTTGATATCACCTAGTAGCGGGAGTACCTCTGCGGGCTCACTGGCCATGGGTAGCGTCGGTGCTAAGCGAGTCTGCATACCTACCTGACTAGTCAGCTCATCGATACGCTGCTGACAAGCCTCTAGGAAGGCAGCTAGATTGTCCGGCATCGCCTCAACAGAGAATGTACCCGTCGTGGCGTAGCCTATATAAGGAGCGAAGCGGTCATCACCAGCAATGATGACGAAGCCCTCTGCCTCACCTCTATTATATACGTAGTAGTAGCGAGCGGTCTCACCAGCCGACTGCAGCTTGTACCCATTGGACGTGCGAGCTGGAGCCGACACGAGAGTCAGACTAGCAGAGCGCAGTTGCTGCGTCTGTGTGTTCTTCTGGAAGAATTGCTCTGCGAGCAGTCGTGCCTCTTGCTCTCGTAGTGGGCGTGCAAAGATCTGCACCGCACCACAGAGTAGCAGGCATAGCGTCATGGTCAGCATTCGTGACCGTCCGAGTAGCGAGTGTTTCATAAGCAAGTAAACATGTTAGTCAATTGTATTGCGCAAAGATATGAAAAACTGGAGAAACTGAGAGCTTGTGCTTCTTCTCAACTTCGCAAAACTCACGAGTAACTCGCTATCAAGACGCAGGATCGTTCGCTCCTACGGGACTATTCGTCAGCTTTGAGATCTCCGATCCTTGCCAACACCGTCGATTTCCTCCGAAGGGGTTTCTCAATAGCTCGCTAGAATATGATCATTCTCCACGGAGACGGGAAATAAAAGTTCGGAAGAATCAGGTGAAACTTCGGAAGAATGAAATGATAACTCCGAAGAACTTCTCGGCTTCTCCGTAGAGAATCAAAAACCTCTACCGAGAAATTTAGAGTTTCCTCCATAGAGCATGGCAAGGGGTGGATAATTATAAAAATGTTCGAGGCTCGGGTGCCCTTACTTTTCCGAAGAAGATGTACCTTTGGGGATCTAAATCTTAGTGATATACTTGTGAGCTTATGCAACGATTCACACGGTCTGCTCTACAGCGACTACTAATTCTCTCTACGATAGCCATCCTATGGTCCTCCTACCCGCTCTCAGCGCAGAGCATCACGGCAGCGCGGATCAATGAGGTGATGATAGATAATGTAGATAACTACATAGACAGCTACGGCAAGCGTAGCCCTTGGATCGAGATATACAACTCCTCGGCGGGAACGATCGACCTAGCGGGATGCTTCCTGACGAACGATCCGCAAGACCTTAAGAAGTATATGATCCCCAAGGGAGATATACTGACGATCATCAAGCCTCGGCAGAGTGTGGTCTTCTTTGCCGATGAGATGCCTCTGAGGGGGACCTTTCACTTGAACTTCACCTTAACGCCTGAGGCGCCACACTACTTGGCTCTAGTCAGTAGCGATGGCTCCTCTATCATTGATGAGGTGGAGATACCAGCAGCGATCCCCGCTAATCACTCCTATGCACGTATCGATGATGGTGTGCGGACGGTAGCTCCTGCGGAAGCGTGGCATATCACGCAACACACGACGCCAGGGTCCAACAATGTGGTCAAGGACAAAAACGAGAAGATCAACCGCCTTCAGGAGGCTGACCCCAATGGCTTCGTTATGACTATAACCGCTATGCTAGTTGTCTTCTCGGGTCTGCTAATTCTCTTCTTAGCTTATAAACTAGTCGGAATCGTGGCTATGCGTATCGAAGAGCGTAAGGAGAGCCTTCACAATCGGGTACACAGAGAGCCTACGACTACAAGCTCGACGGATGATCCGCTCGTGGCGGTCGCCATCTCACTGGCTCTGACGACGGAGCTACAGCTAGGCGGTGGTGAAGCACCTGGACAACTAACTATACGTCCTCGCACGCAGACTTATGAGCCGTGGAGTGACAAAAGTCAGATGATGCGCCCTTCGGTGGAGTGCAAGCGTCTGAAAGCGTGATACGAACCTAAGCGATTAACGAGATAGCCTTATGAATTTCTGGAACTTCCTTGTTGACAATATAGAGATCTTCTCTACTTACACTGGCTTTGCCAATGTGACGACAGGTCACGTGATCATGATCCTGGTCGGTGCCCTATTTATCTTCCTAGGCATACGCTTTAGGTTCGAGCCTCTGCTCCTGATCCCGATAGGCTTTGGTATGCTGATCGGCAATATACCCTTTAAGGATGCGGGTCTGCAGATCGGCATTTATGAGGAGGGCTCTGTCCTCAACATCCTCTACCAAGGCGTGAGACAGGGGTGGTATCCGCCACTGATCTTCCTCGGTATCGGAGCGATGACAGACTTCTCGGCACTGATCTCCAATCCTAAGCTGATGCTGATCGGAGCGGCTGCGCAGTTTGGTATCTTTGGCGCTTATATGATCGCCTTGCAGCTGGGCTTCGAGCCAAACGCTGCAGGTGCTATCGGTATCATCGGCGGTGCTGATGGGCCGACGGCTATCTTCCTGTCGTCCAAGCTGGCTCCCGACCTACTCGGTGCGATCGCTGTCTCGGCTTACTCCTATATGGCGCTGGTACCGATCATACAGCCTCCCTTCATGCGTCTGCTGACAACTGATAAGGAGCGACGCATCAGGATGAAACCGCCTCGCAAGGTGTCTCGCATAGAGCGTATCCTCTTTCCAATCTTTGGTCTGCTCCTGACGGGCTTTCTCGTTCCATCAGGCTTGCCTCTACTGGGTATGCTCTTCTTCGGCAATATCCTCAAGGAGAGTGGCGTCTGCGATCGTCTAGCTCGCACGGCTCGTGAGCCACTCATTGATATTGTGACAATCCTCTTGGGAGTGACGGTAGGTGCCTCGACACAGGCTACGCACTTCCTCACGCTTGACTCGGTGAAGATATTTATGCTCGGAGCGCTTTCCTTTATTATAGCTACCTGCTCGGGAGTACTTTTTGTCAAGGTGATGAACCTCTTCCTTAAGGAGGGCAACAAGATCAATCCGCTGATCGGCAATGCGGGCGTATCGGCTGTTCCTGACTCGGCTCGCATATCGCAGATCGAGGGCGTCAAGTACGACCGGACGAACTACCTGCTGATGCACGCGATGGGTCCGAATGTGGCTGGCGTCATCGGCTCGGCCGTAGCGGCGGGTGTCCTCCTCGGCTTCCTCTCGTAAAGCTCTACGAGTGGACACGAAGTCTCTAGTAGGTTATTTTGTATCTTTGCGGGCAAGGGTGTGCCAAGAGTTCTACTAGGGGCGTTGTGGTACGCTTTTTGAGAGGTGAACTAGAAAGAGAACATAGATGAATAAGCATATTAAAAACCCTCTGGGTGCTCCTA